>JAFTHJ010000257.1 GCA_017457465.1 Clostridia bacterium
GAGCCTCTTTGCGGAGAAGCGCTATCGTATCCTCCATTGCGGGTACGGTGGTGGTCATAAGGGCGCTCAACCCTACTATAGGCGCTTTGAGTCTTTGAACCGCTTCGAGCACCGCATTCGGCGGTACGTCCCGTCCGAGGTCGGTCACACCAAATCCGTAATTCTCAAGCAGAAGCTTGACAATATTCTTTCCTATATCGTGGATATCCCCCTTGACTGTGGCAAGAACAAAGGCGCACTTATTGTTTGTCCGCTCTCCCGTCATATTCGCTTTTATGACCTCAAAAGCGGATTTTGCCGCCTCCGCGCTCATAAGAAGCTGGGGTAGATAGACCGTCTTTTTCTCAAATCCGACACCTACCTTATCGAGCGCGGGGATTATCTCATTCTGAACTACCGCGAGAGGCTCAACGCTCCCGATAAGCTCCTCGGTAAGCGCTGCCGCTCTCTCCTTGAGTCCTTTGACTATAGCCCTCTGAAGCTCGGAGGAATATTCCTCTTCCCTTTTTTCGTGGGTATGAGAATCTGTCGCTACAGACTCGGCTTTTGGCTGCGCTTCAGCGAACGCGATATACTCGGCGCAGTTATCGTCAAGCCCCGAAAGCGCTCTGTAAGCATAATAAGCCTTCATCATATCGGCGGAATACGGGTTCATAATAGCCGCGGAGAGTCCACGGCAGAGCGCCATTGAGAAAAAGGTTCCGTTTATGATGTCTCTTGAGGGGAGTCCGAAGGATACGTTCGATACTCCGAGCGAGGTATGACAACCGATGCCGTGACGAATTATGTCGAGAGCGCGAAGCGTTTCGTTTGCCGCCGAATTATCGGCGCTGACAGTGAGAGCCAGAGTGTCAAAAATAATATTCTTTCTATCTATTCCGTATCTCTCCGCCTCGGCGAGTATCTTCTCGGCAATGGCAACTCTCTGCTCTGCTCTCTCGGGTATACCGTTTTCGTCAAGTGTGAGCGCTACCACAAGTCCGCCATATTTTTTCGCCAGAGGAAATACGGTCGCCATACTCTCTTTCTTGCCGTTTACAGAATTTATCATAGCCTTGCCGTTATATCTGCGGAGAGCGCTCTCCATTGCCGCGGCATCCGACGTATCTATCTGCAAAGGAAGATTTATTATCGCCTGTAGCTCACAGACCGCATCTGTAAGCATTTTCTGCTCGTCTATCTCGGGAAGTCCCACATTTACATCGAGAATATGAACGCCCTTTTCCTGTTGGGAGAGTCCTTCCTTGAGAATATAATCCATATCGTTAGCCCGAAGCGCTTCCTTGAAGCGCTTCTTACCCGTGGGATTTATCCGCTCTCCGATAAGTATTGGAGAGTCTCCAAAAAATACCGCGTGGGTATACGAGGAAACACAGGTAAAATCTTTCTTCTCTATCGGCAGTGGCGTGATACCCGACGAAGCGCCCACAAGTGCGGAAATATACTCGGGTGTGGTTCCGCAGCATCCACCCGCAATTCGCACTCCTTTTTTGATAAGCTCGGTTACGTCTGCGGAAAACTCCTCGGGAAGCACGTCAAAGACAGTCTTTCCCGACACCACGCGGGGTAATCCCGCGTTTGGCTTGAGTATTACGGGGACAGATGAATATTTCAAATATTCCTCAACCACCCCGCGAAGCGCTTTTGGTCCGAGCGAGCAATTAACGCCTATCGCGTCAGCCCCCATTCCCTCAAGCATCGCCACCATAGCGGCGGGCTCGGCTCCTGTCATCAGCTTACCGTCCTCGCCGTATGCGTTTGAAACAAACACTGGCAAATCGCTGTTCTCCTTTGCCGCGAGAAGCGCAGCCTTGGTCTCATAGCTATCATTCATCGTTTCAATGAATATGAGGTCGGCGCCGTATTTCGCGCCGAGCTTGACGGTCTGGGCAAAAACCGAAACGGCATCCTCAAAATCAAGGTCTCCGTACGGCTTGAGCATACGCCCTGTAGGTCCGATATCAAGAGCCACCCACTTGCGCGTATCTCCCCCGCTCTGCTCTGCGGCAAGACGTGCGCAGGATATAGCGGAGCAGACTATTTCTTCAAGCTCCTCGGCGGAAAATTTGAGGATATTAGCCCCAAAGGTATTGGTGTTTACCACATTGCTCCCCGCCTCAAAATAAGCGCGGTGGATAGCGATTATCTCCTCGGGATGTGTGAGATTCCAACGCTCGGGAAGCTCTCCCGAGGCAAGTCCGCGCGCCTGAAGCAGCGTACCCATACCTCCGTCAAGATACAGTATATTATCGTTAAGATATTCGGTTATTTTCATTCTTTTCCCTCTTTTATCCCAATATGTCCGAAAGATTTCTCTGTATGGCAGCAGCAACATCGGGTTTATTCATTGAATAAACGTGGACGTTGGTAATGCCGTTGGCGAACAGGTCGATTATCTGGTCGGTAGCATATGCTATTCCCGCCTGCTTCATAGCGTCAGGCGTCGTTCCAAATTTATCGACAAGCGCCTTGAAGCGCTGTGGCATAAAGGAGCCCGAGAGCTTGATAGCACGTTCTACCTGATTTCCGTTGGTGATAGGCATAACACCCGGAATGACGGGGACGGTTATACCCGCCTCACGAATCTTATAAAGAAAATTGTACAGCAGGTTATTATCGAAAAACATCTGTGTGGTAAGGAATGAGCAACCCGCGTCCACCTTTTCCTTAAGATACCTGATATCCTCTCTCTGGTTGGCGCTCTCGGGATGTATTTCGGGGTAACAAGCTCCGCCGATACAGAAATCCGCTCCGCTCTCCTTGATATCACGGATAAGGTCTATAGCGTGACTGTAAGCCCAAGCGGAACGGTCACTCCGCTCAAGCTCGGGAGTGAGGTCGCCGCGAAGAGCCATCACATTTTCTATCCCCGCCGCGCGTATCTGCGCTATCTTATCCCTCACGGTCTCCCTCGTTGAGGAAACACAGGTGAGGTGCGCGAGTGTCGGAACGCCGTAGCGCTCCTTTATATTCTTTGCGATATCAAGCGTATATTTGCTTGTTCCCCCTCCCGCTCCGTATGTAACGCTCATAAATGAGGGGCGAAGCGCCGCTATCTCTTCGGTGGCGTGTTTTACACTCTCAAACGCGGTATCTGTTTTCGGTGGGAAGACCTCGAAGGAAAGCGAAAGCTTATTCTGTTCAAAAAGCTCTGTAAGTTTCATATCAATAACCCTTTTTCTAAAATCTTTATACTAACGATTATACTCCAAAAAGCTTCACAATTCAAGAGTTTTTTATAAAACTCCCGCGCAAATGAAAAATTCTTCGCATCAGCGCTTTTTCGCCAAGTAATAAATGCGTTATTTATACGGAAATATGCGTGAATACTTCATTGACTCACAACAGGTCATATGTTATAATTAGCCCATATAATAAGGAATTTTTGACCATATATACTTAATTTTTTAAAAAGGAGATTTTGAAGATGGCATTGAAAGCACTTGTGTTCGACCTTGACGGAGTTATCACCGACAGCGCCGAGTTGCACTATCAGGCGTGGAAAAGACTCTCGGAGGAGCTTGGACTTTATTTTGACAGAGAACAGAATGAGGCTCTGAAGGGTGTCAGCAGAATAGGCTCTTTTGAGATAATTCTGCGCAATAATAACAAGCTGGACGCTTATACCGAGGAAGAAAAGGAGACTCTCGCTAACCGCAAGAACGAATACTACAAGGAGCTTGTTGAGACACTCACCGAGAAGGATATTCTCCCCGGAATATATCAGCTTCTGGTAGACGCCCGTAAGGCAGGGCTCAAAACAGCTATAGCATCGGTATCACGCAACGCCCCCAGAGTGCTTGAGAGAATAGGTCTGCGCGAATACTTCGACACTATCGCGGACGCGGCTAAAGTAAAGCGCTCGAAGC
>JAFTHJ010000258.1 GCA_017457465.1 Clostridia bacterium
GCTGTGTCTGTATACGGAATAATATCCGAATTCAATCCGTTTCACAACGGGCATAAATATCTGATAGACACCGCGAGGGCGCGCGGAGCGGAGGCGGTGGTCTGTATTCTGAGCGGAAATGCGGTACAGCGCGGAGAGAGCGCTATCGCGGACAAGTATATAAGAGCCGAGATGGCACTTGCTGGTGGGGCAGACCTTGTGCTTGAGCTTCCGTATCCTTGGTGCGCCTCAAGCGCCGAGTTTTTCGCCTCCTGTGGGGTGAATATCGCCTCTTCGTTTGCCGACACTCTTTTCTTTGGCTCGGAGTTGGGGGATATAGACGCTCTTTCGGCTGCCGCCGAGCTATGCTTGGAGGAGGGCTTTGCGTCTGAATACCGAGAAAATCTTTCGGGCAACGCGGGTACGGCGGGAGCTTATTTTGAGATACTCGAGCGTCGAACGGGATATAAGTATTCCTCAAATGATATTCTCGGTATAGAGTATATAAAAGCGGCAAGGCGTCAGGGAAGCGCGATAAGCCTTGAGACGGTAGGACGTCTTGGGGCATCCTATACCGACGGTGAGATAGTCGAAGGCGGAATGCAGTCCGCCACCGCGATAAGAGGACTGATACACAGGGGGGAGACGGAGAGGCTTTCCGAATATATGCCGCGCGAGTGTGTGGAAATACTTTTGGCGGCGAGAGACAAGGGAGAGCTGACGAGCCGAAAAAATATAATACACGCCGAGAGAATCTTTTTCAGACTTCATGAGCCGTCCGATTTCGAGGGCATCGCGGATATTGACGAGGGACTTGCCGCAAGAATATGCGCTTGTGCCTCGGATAGCTTTGAGGGAGAGCTTGTCGATTCGCTTCGCACAAAAAGATATACAGACGCAAGGCTTCGTCGCGCACTTCTTTTCTGTATGACAGGAGTGAGACGTGCGGATATTGCGGCAGTCCCGACCTACGTTAATCTTTTGGGCGCCAACTCTGTTGGAAGAGAGCTTCTCTCAAGGAAAAGAAAAACCGCCTCAATTGAGGTGGTGGCGAAGCAGGCGGATGCGCCGAATACACCCGAGGCGAGACGTCAGTTTTCTCTTTCGCTTAAATTTGACGGGATATTTTCGCTCTCTATGGAAAAGAGCCGTAACGCGGCGTATCTTATCAAAAAGTCGCCCGTAATCAAGGAGTGATAATATGGAAAAAGCAAAGAAAAAAGACAGAGTTATGATAGTAGCCGTGTCGGTTACGGCGTTTGTTGTTGCCGCTGTTCTGGTAGCCGTGCTTTTAGTTCCGATATGGGGAGCGAAGCTTCGTCTCTCAAAGCTCTCAAAGGCTTTTGAGAATTTTTCAGAGGCTGATACGGTAGTCGTATCCGACCCGTTGCTTGGCGGCAGCACACTTTCGGGCGGGGTAGAGATTGTTCTTGATGAAGAGCGGGGATGTGAGCTTTCAGACACGCTCGTGGACGTGATTGACGGCGCGAAATATATTAAAACCCGAAAAACGGTCACGGGAAGCTGGAGTATGAATCTTTCTATACGGACAGCGGACGGTGTTTATACGGTATACCTTCTTGAGGATGAATTTTATCTCGCAAAGGACAACAAGCAATATTTGTTTGCTCCGAATGGGGAGCTTAAGTCGGATTATGACGCCTTTTATGAGGAGCTTGTGGATATACTCGAGCAAAGCTGATGAAAACAAGCATATTTTTCGCAGGGCGGGAATAGATTTATGACAGATAGAATGTCATACGTGCCTTGGGGGAAATAAAATGGAACGAAACAGAAGCGCGAGAAAAAACAGCGCCGCGGAGCTTTCTGCTCCGGCGGCTATCATAAGAAGCAGCTTTATCGGGGCCGGAATAGCGGTGATAGTATCCGCGGTATTGCTTTTTGCGGCAACTCTTATCGCTTATGCGAACGCTGACCCCGATTCGGTGACGGGGATGCTTGGTTTAGCGGCTATCTATATAGCCTCTATGTCGGCGGGATTTTGCTCGGTCAGGATAAACAGGCAAAGCGCCCTTGCGTGTGGCGCGTTGAGCGGATTTCTCCTCGCCCTGCTTTTCTTTGTTGTCTCGCTCTTTTTCGATACCTCTTACTCCTCGGAATATCCGATAGTGGCAAAACTCGCCTTGAGAGCGGCTATTCTGCTTATGTCTGTCCTTGGCGCTTATGCGGGACTTCACCGCGGCTCGGGCAAGAGAAGAAAGAGAAGATAGAATAACAACCGTCGGTACGCAAGTGTCCGACGGTTGCTTACATCATAAATTGAAAAACCAAACCTCTTTGCTTAAAAAGGTTTGGAGAGGTCAAGGAGAACCTTTCCTTAAAAGGTTCTCCTTGCTTTTTCTTATAATTCATATATAATCTTTGCTATTGCGTGTTCCTCGTTAGAGACCGTAATGAAATCCGCGCATTGCTTTGCGGCTGCCGAGGCATTGGATACAGCGAATCCGATATCTGCCGCCTTGAGCATTTCGGCATCGTTGTCGTTATCTCCGACGGCTATTGTTTTAGTTATAGCGCCCCCGAGAAGCTCTGGGATTTTCTTTATCACGGTCGCCTTACTGATACCGAGCGGAAGCAGCTCGTAATAGATGCTGTCAGAGCGGATAGGAGCGAACTCTCTTGCTCTGGGGTGCGCGAGAACCGCTTTTGAGAGCGAGTCAAGAACCTCGGGACTGTCCGCAAACAGTATCTTTATCATACCCTCGTTTACATCGTGATAATTACCATCAAAGATGGGCAGAGCCTCGTCTTTTGCGTGTTTATCTGTGAAATAATTCTTTTTGCAAAAGATTATTTTTCTCTCGGTAACGACCTCTATTCCCGTATTTGGAAACTCTTTTTCAATAGCTTCAACTATCTCCAAGACCGAGTCCGGAATA
>JAFTHJ010000259.1 GCA_017457465.1 Clostridia bacterium
GAGGAGCTTGACTATGATATGGACAGACTTGACAAGCTCTATGAGACGCTTGAGGACAACGGAATTCCGCTCCCCGGAGACATTTCCTCCTCCGAGATAAGCGAAATTGAAAATGAAGTTGAGTCCTTCGGCGGCGGAGAGAATATGGAAAGACTCCTTGAGCAGGAGGGACTTGCCATAGATGACCCCGTGCGTATGTACCTCAAGGAGATAGGCAGAGTTCCGCTTCTTACCGCGGAAAGAGAGAGAGAACTTGCCGAAATTATGACCAACAGTGAGTCCGATGAGGAGAGAGAGGCGGCAAAGAATGAGCTGGTTGAAGCAAACCTGCGTCTTGTCGTAAGTATCGCAAAGAGATACGTGGGTAAGGGAATGTTCTTCCTTGACCTCATTCAGGAGGGTAACCTCGGACTTATGAAGGCGGTAGACAAGTTCGACTACAGCAAGGGATATAAGTTCTCGACCTACGCTACCTGGTGGATAAGACAGGCTATCACCAGAGCTATAGCCGATCAGGCGAGAACGATAAGAATTCCCGTTCATATGGTCGAGACTATCCACAAGGTTTCGAGATATACACGTCAGATGCTTCAGGAGCTCGGACGCGAGGCAACTGCCGACGAGCTTGGTGAGAAAATGGGAATGAGCGCCGAGAAGGTGCGTGAGATAATGAAGATAGCGCAGGACCCCGTGTCGCTTGAAACACCTATCGGCGAGGAGGAAGACAGCCATCTCGGAGACTTTATCCCCGATGACGATACTCCCGCTCCCGCTGACGCGGCTTCCGCGACGATACTCCGCGAGGTTATAGAGAGAGAGCTTCACACGCTCACACCCCGTGAGGAGCATGTAATAAAGCTCCGCTTCGGACTTTATGACGGAAGATCCCGCACACTTGAGGAGGTCGGCAAGGAGTTTGATATCACCCGTGAGAGAATCAGACAGATAGAGGCAAAGGCGCTCCGAAAGCTCCGTCACCCCAGTCGCGCAAGACATTTAAGAGGATTTCTTGATTAATCTTTAAGTGCATATTTGATAAAAAAACGTATCGCCTTTTGTGTGTTAAGCAGAAAAAAACGTCAAATAGCTAAAAAGGCAGTGCGAGTTTTTGGACAAGTGAACAGAATATCGGGCGAAAAGGGAAGCGGATATGGCTCGACTTGGATTGTTCACAAAAAAATCACTTGACAATTTAATGAATTTGGTGTAAAATAATACAGTATTATAATAAGGCAATTATGTCCGCTATAAACAATTTAGGAGGAAAAAATGAGCAAGAGAATATTATGCCTTCTTTTGGCAGTTATAATGCTCTCTACTGTGGTTCTTGCAGGTTGTTCGAAGAAGGACGACGAGACTATCAAGGAAGAAATCTCGGAGGAAGCTTCGGAGAGCACCATAACTCTTTCGATGTATCTTATGTCGGAGGAAGAGGTAAGCGAGGATAAGGTTGAAGAGCTTGAGGCTGCTGTAAACAAGATAACAAAATCTAAATTCAAAACGAAAATAGACCTTCGTTATTTCACCGAGGAGGAGTATAACGAGGCGCTTGATAAGGCTTTCCTTGACACAGAGGATGCTAAAGAAGCAAAGAAAAAGGCTGAAGCGGCTCTGAAGGAAGCTATAAAGAAGGGCGAGGCAACAACGGCTGCAAGTACCGAGGAGACCGAGGAAGAAACAGTCGTTAACGAATACGGTGTTACCGAGCTGAAGTACCCCCCTATAGAGGATTATCAGGTAGACATTTTCTATCTCGGCGGATACGATAAATTTGCTGAATATTTCACAAAGGGTTGGCTTTCCAGACTTGACGAGGAACTTGCAAGTTCATCAAAGCTTCTCAACGACTATGTAACTCCCGAGTTCCTTACTCATATGAAGGCAATGAAGGGCGGAACATACGCTATTCCGAACAACACGGTTGTTGGCGAATATACATATATGCTTCTCAACAAGGACGCCCTTGCAAAGTGGAACTACGCCGTGTCGGATTCCTTCACGAATCTCACGTGTGACAGTGTTCAGGACCTTCTCGATAAGGTAAGCAGATTCCAGTCTGACGAATTTCTTCCCATAAAGTCCTTTACAGGAGAGCTTGATATCTCTCACGTAAAGTATTTCGGACTTGACGAGAACGGAAACCGCATAGATTCCTTCTCGGTTATGGGCGGTACATACGCAAGTAACTACAAGTATAAGAATCAGAACGAATATTATCCCTGCCTGAACCTCTTTGCTGACGCGGGATTCCGTAGCCAGATGCAGGTTCTCACAGGTTATAAGGAAAAAGGATATTACGGAACAGAGGCGGATGCCGCAAAGCCTTTTGCTGTTGGATACATAAAGGGCAATTACATGGATATCGAGTCCTACCTTGAGGATTACGAGGTAGTGGTCGTTGAA
>JAFTHJ010000260.1 GCA_017457465.1 Clostridia bacterium
GCGTGGCAAACAGCTCCGCCATACTCCCAATGGTAAGTAATTTGATAATCGTGCCCTGCTTCAAAGCTTTCGGTCTTGATTTGTGTATCAAACTCTGTTTCCGAGAAGATTGCCGTATATGTGTGTGTTCCACCGGTATCGCAATTGCCCACAGTTGATTTGGTTGCTATTGCATTTTCTGTCTTTTTGTGATTCTCATCTAATGTGCAAGTTATCGTTGCTATACAGATCGTGTTATCTGCGCTCCACTCATAGGTTGCCGCACTCCAGATATGCTCATGGGTTGGGGGAATAACCTCAAGCTCATATCCGCAATCGGCACATTTTCCGTCTGCGCCCACGGTATGCTTGGCATTAGCAGACGTTGTTACCTCTCCGCAGACCGTGCATTTCACTTCTGTTGTGCAATCTCCGTCGTCCTCTGACGGTTTATGTCCAAGTGCTTCGCCATCGGTCGCTCCGCAGACCTTACAGGTCTTGGGAGCCGTACAGTCCGCCTCTTTCCAGCTATGCGTTATCTCTCTTTCCTCGCCGCACTCATTACACGTCGTGTCGCAAGTGTTATCGTATGTATGCTCACATCCGCCGCTATTGATTATCACAATAGGTATTACTATCGCCGCTACGATTATTAAAGCAAGAGCTATGGCAATCGCTATCAGATTTTTCTTTCCTATTTTTTCAACTAACTTATTGAATAATTGCATATTGTTCCTCCTTTAGTTAGTTTTGCGGGTATTTCCACTCTCTTATTTTGTGTGCTTCAGCACCTCGTCAAGCGTGCGCTCGTTGGTTTCGGTCACATAAGCTTTGAAATCCTCATATACCTTTCTTCCGATTGCTCGGTAGTCCATCGCAAGTACCTTTGCGACCTTTATCTTTCTGGTTTCTTCGGGAACGTCGAACAGAAGCATAATCGTATTTAACGCCCCCTCTATTCTATGCTCCACCGATGCGGAATGCTCGGTTTTCATAATAGTTGCATACTCGATGCCTGATGTGATGGCTTCGTTCTCGGTGTACTTTTCGTCATCCCAGTCGGGCGTGTATTCAAAGAACACCTGCTTTACCTTTTCCACATCATTGGCTCTGATAAGCTCGAGCGTCATCGGGTGAGAGTAAGCCGCCGCGAAAAAGTCGTTCATTTCGGGAAATTCATCGGCGATGGCGACCAAAGTGGAAAGTTCAAGACAGTACGCAAGTAGAGAGCTTTTGCCCTCGTCTGCCGCTTTCTCCATCTCCTTCCATTGATAATCGATCATCATCTGTACGAGTACCGCTAAAATATGCTCCTTGGTCGGAAAATAGAAGGTCAGGTTACCCGTTCCCATTCCAACCTTCGCACAAAGCTCGGACGAGGTTGTCTTTGAAAATCCATTCTCAAAAAACAATTCCGATGCTGCTTTTACGATTTTTGCCCTCAAGAGGGACGGTTGTTTCGTTCTTGCCAAAGCGTTGTCCTCCTGTATGTATCATTAGCATTATTTGGATTTATCCAATTATATCATATTTTTTCTCGAAACGCAATAGGCTTTGAGGAATTTTTTGGAGATTTCCAAATAATTTTACATCAAGAAAAGCATCGGCTCCATCACCGATGCCTGATTTGATGTTTTGTTGTTATTCTTCGTCCGTCTGAACCTCCATCGTGAGCCTCACTCCAAGTCGGAATGCATATTCGAAGATGGCTACTTCATCTCCTTCGAGTTGTTTCTGCTGTCCTCTGGCGGCATTATATTTCCATACCATAGTTCTTTTATCATACTTTTCATAGTTTGTACCTCCTGTTAGCTGGGCAACATACCGCAGAAAAGAGAGGAAACCCAGCACTTTTTCGAAAATAAATCCAACTTTTTCTTCGGGAGTTTTCTTTGACTACTCCGACGGAAATTAAAACTGCGCCGACACAGCCGTGTCG
Organism: Clostridia bacterium; assembly: GCA_017457465.1. Taxonomy (GTDB): domain Bacteria; phylum Bacillota; class Clostridia; order Oscillospirales; family CAG-272; genus HGM12713. Next base: position 1,919 of record JAFTHJ010000260.1, read on the forward strand.
GCGCAGTTAGTTTATCAAAAATTATTTAGTATACGATGCGGAAACAGACAATTCGGATATTTGAGAATTTCCATTATCCGTAACCGAAAGAACTATAGATGCCGATTCCCAGTCAGTCGCTACGACACCGTCTATTGCAACTCCAATCAGAACGACTCCGTCTGCCGCCATATACATCGACGAACCTGCCAAAACACTCTTGAAGAGCTTTATCTCCCCTGTCTTAAGGCTGTACGAAATATCGTTCGAGCCTGTTTTGGAGAATTTTATCGTCATTTCAGCATTTTTAGCCGAATCAAGGGCGTCCTCGCTGACGGCGATTATAAATCTTACAGACTGCTTTCCTTCCGTATCGACCTCTGTGGTCTGGATAAAGGGAGCGGCAGAGCCGTTATCGGAAACATCTATCTCGCCAATATTGACATAGTCATCTCCGACAAGAGTTATCATAGGTCCGCCCGGAATGGGGTAATTGTCAACTCCAACAGTCTGACCGAATGACGCGCCGAGAACGAACGCAATCTCACCCGACGCAAACTGTTCAGCGGTGCAAGCAGAACCATTGATAACCGCAACATCGGACGTATTGGCTACCTTCGAATAGCTTCCGCCCGAGAGGTAATAGAAGTCTGTCACACGCGCGTCACCCGAAGCAGGATCTCCGTTCATATTATAAACGGCTGCGTATGCCTTTGTGGAGTTCGTTGCTCCAATATTAAAGCTGTTAGTTATAGAAAGAGTAACAAGCTTATTGGTGCTTACAGCGCTTACAAATATACCAACGGCAGCATTAGTATCACCGTATGTTATGGTTCCGACATTACCGCAGTTCTTTATGGTTATGCTTGATTTAAGCGAATCGGTTTCCGAAAAAGCTATTCCCTTACCCATAATCGCACCGGCGCTCACGCCGTTCGTACTTATATTGCCGTAGTTCATACAGCCGTCAATGTTGATCGCCGACTCATACAAGTAGACAAAGGTGTTTGTACTGCCAAGGATACCGCCTATACCCGCGTTGATATTAATATCCTTGCTCTCGGTCTTCATACCCTTTACAGTTCCGTGGTTTGAACACCCCGTAATAGTCATAGGTACTGTTGAGGTAGCGCCAAAGCTGGCAATAATTCCGCCCGCATAACTCGCATTGGTCTCGACCGCACCATAGTTTGTGCAATTTTCAATGGTCAATATAGCTCTCGAATATCCAACGATACCGCCAGCGTTCGTACCCGTAACAGAAGCGTGGTTAACGCAGTTATTTATTTCACTGGTTATATGAAATCTCTTGATATGACCAAGCAAGCCGCCTACATCATGTCCTGTTACCGAACCGTAAGTCTCTATGTTTCTAAAGGTGTACGGTGTGCCTGTTCCAACATAAGAAGCGACCATTCCCGCGTTACCGCCAGTTTCAACATTAGCGTATATCTTTACATTTTCGACGGTCACTGCTCTGTTTACATTAGCGAATAGCACCGCGGAATTTGTCGTTCCCTTAACCGATATGGGAGCGGCTGCTGTTCCGATAACGAGATTTTTAAAGCTTGCGTCTGTCTCAACATCATAATACATACCAACAGAAACTACTTCGGTGGGTCTGATGCTGAAGTTTTTGATCGTGTGACCGCATCCGTCAAGCTTGAAGTTTGCGACCTCGGCGATACACTTGGTATATACCTTGCCGCCGAAATCTATATCCTGCGTGAGGTAGTATTCCCTTCCCTCGCCCATAGTTTCAAACTCGGCTACGGTGCTTACGGCTGTTGCCGAGGTGGAAGGCGTATACTCAGAGGGGACAGAGCCGACATCGGCTGCCAAAGCACTCACGGGGAGCATAAGGAAGGACATCAAAAGAGCCAAAGCGATAGCTAATACTTTTTTCATATTCTCATACCTCCCTTAATTATGCATTTTCCATAGGCTTGAGCTCACCATAAGAGCCGTTGCCTGTCTTATCGTTCGGGAAGGTAGCCTCTCCCGGTTCTGTATACGACTCATAATATCCGTCA
>JAFTHJ010000261.1 GCA_017457465.1 Clostridia bacterium
CCTGCCACCGTTAAGGTATGGTATGTAAGCGGCGAGAGCGACAGATTCATGGCCGTTTACGATAAGACCGGCACCAACATTGTCAGGGATGATACTGTCGTTGAAAAAAACGAGCTCTATGTAGCGACCCTAGAGCTTACACAGGCAGGCGAATACTATCTTGGTAGCGAAAGCGGCGGTAACTACATCTTCTGCGTTGAGGTGGAGGAAAGCGACTATAACGAGGCTCACTATTCAAGCACCCCTTGGGATAGCATCACCGCTCCCGTGGTTACATCTGTGGCAGATGACGAAAATGGCAGCATTCTCGTTACCGTAACAGGTCAGGTAGGACTTGACGGTACTGCCCGCGGCGCAGACCAGCTTGTTTTGACAGTAACAGGCGGCAATGTCAGCGACACATACATAAGAAGAACATCGGCAAACTCTGGTACCCACACCTTTGCAGTTCCCGTAAACTCCACGGGTGACTATCAGGTTACCGCGACTCTCGTGAGAGAGGGCGAGGAGAGCAAGGTATCAGCTCCCGCATCCACAAGCTTCATCCTTCCTCTTGTAGCTCCTAATATTATGAGCGCCACCAGCAAGGGCGGCGGAACCATCGAGCTTGAATATACAGCAGCTCCTGAAGCAGAGAAGTATGAGATCTATTTTGCCGACGGTACACTTATCGGCGAGACCACAGAGACTACATACATCGTATCCGGTCTTACTATCGGTGACGAGCATAGCTTCTATGTTAAATCCATCCGCGGCCAGGAGAGCGAGCAGTCCGCTGCCTCTGCAAAAACTCTCGTAACCGAGAAGGCGCAGATCGCCTGGGGCTTCACCCACTACGGTCCTTCAACCAACTCCGCAAATAACGGATACACAGGTGACCTTAACAAGAACGGTCAGGTGACCATTTATTCCGAGGGCGGCAGGGGTAAGATCCAGCCCAAGTCTGCAGACGGTATTGCCTTCTACTACACAAAGATCCCCACATCAAAGAACTTTACTCTCCGCGCAACCATCACCGTTGATTCCTGGACATATTCCAACGGTCAGGAGGGCTTTGGCCTTCTCGTAACCGACCGCCTTGGCACGCCCGGCGATACGACCAACTTCATGAACAACCAGTATATGGTTGGATGCACCAAGATGGAGTATTGGTACGAGTTGGATGATGATGGAATAGAGACAGTATACAACACCTCGGGTACAGGCGCAAAATATTCGATGCGTATAGGTCTCGGTACTATCACAAAGCTAGGATATACTCTTGACAACCTTGAAACAGCTACCAATGAGAGCGACGGTCTCTTCTTCTCCTCCAACACTCTTGAGACCAGCGCATCCGTATTCCAGACAGGAAGCTATAACCTTGTCGGTAATTACACCAAGAATACAGGCTTCCCCGACACCAATAAGCTTCTCACTCAGTTTACCCTTGAGATCCAGCGCTGGAATTCGGGATATATCTTCAGATACTTCGACAGCGAGGGCAACCTTATAAGACAGTATAAGGAATACGATGCAGACGCCCTTGACCAGCTTGATCCCGATTATGTTTACGCAGGCTTCTTTGCTGCCCGTAATGCGAGAGTAACGGTGACAGACGTAAGCCTGACAACCGTTAATCAGGAAGAGGATACCTTCGTTGAGCCCATTGAGATCACCAAGGTCGTTCCCATGCTCACAATAACCTCCGCTTCTTCCACAACAAAGAGCGACTACACCTTTGAGGTCAACACCAACCTTGCAGGTAGCATCGAGATCTATAACAAGACAACAAGCAAGGTCCTTGCGACCGCAACCATAGGAGCAAAGGAAAGATTAAGACTTCCCGTTACCTTCACGGTGTTCGGAGAAAATGAGATTTCCATAAGATTCAATCCGGATGACGATCA
>JAFTHJ010000262.1 GCA_017457465.1 Clostridia bacterium
ACAGCTTATCGAAAACTGCCTTACTATAATATCATAAAGGTTTTGTTTTGTCAATACCTTTTTTGAAATTTTTTTGATTTTTTTAAAATCTATTGCCTCGGAGGGAGTATTGTGATACAATAATATCATCATACAAGGATTGGAATATATAAAAATGAAAAAGAAAAAATGCAGTCTTACGTATCTGCTCACACCCGACTATATGTTTGAAAAGTTCGATTCGATAACACCCGCCTTTCTGACCTCGCTCGGAATCAAGGCTTTGCTTATTGATATCGACAATACTCTGGCGCCCTACGAGCAGCCCGAGCCCGACGAGCGGATAATCAATTGGTTTGCCGCGCTTCGCGCGGAGGGGATATCGGCGTCGCTTATATCAAACAATCACCCGCCGAGAGTCGAGCTTTTCAATCGCACCTTGGGACTTGACGCATACCCCGACAGCGGTAAGCCGAAAAGCCGCACACTCCTTATCGCTATGGAGAAGATGGGAAGTAATACCGAAAATACGGCGGTTATCGGTGACCAGCTGCTAACCGACGCACTCGCCGCGCACAACCTCGGCTTGATAGCTCTCATAGTCCCGCCGATAAAGGACAAAACAACGCCCTTTTTTAAGTTCAAACGGTGGCTTGAGAAGCCTTACATAAGAAAATACAGAAAGCAAAAGGGAGATAATATAAAATGACGATATACAGACCGACCTTCGGCCCCGGGGGAAACAGTGAATCCTTTTACGAGGAAGGAAACAAGGGGACGGTAAACGCGCCGAGATGGGTGCGTGAGCGCGGACTTGACGCATATGAATTTGAGGCGGGGAACGGACTTAACGCCTCCGACGCGACACTTGCAAAGATAGGCGAGGAGGCTCGTACCCACGGTATATTGATGTCCTTTCATACACCTTATTTTATTTCGCTTTCGGGTGTTGAGGAGGAAAAAAGGCTGAAAAGCATTGACTACATCAAGCGTTCGCTTCACGCATCCGAGCTTCTCGGAGCCGACACGATAGTCGTCCACAGCGGAAGCGCGGCGAAGATAACCCGAGCGGAGGCGATGGCTCTCGCTTCGGACACGCTGACGCGTACCTACGAGGCGGTGGGAGATACACCGATACGAGTCGGACTTGAAACCATGGGCAAGATAAACCAGCTCGGAACACTCGAGGAGGTTATAGAGCTTTGCAGAATCGCGCCTATTTATTATCCTGTAGTCGATTTCGGTCATATGAACGCGAGAAATATCGGCGGATATTTCACCGATGTTGACAGCTACAGAGCTGTGTTTGACAAGATAGGCAGTGAGCTTGGCGATAAGTACGCCTACAACCTGCATTGCCATTTCTCCAAGATAGAATATACGGGGGCGGGAGAAAAGCGCCACCTTACCTTTGGCGATACTGTATTCGGACCCGACTTTGAGCCTTTGGCGGAAGCGATAGTGCGCGAGGGCGTTGCCCCGAGAATAATCTGCGAGTCCGCGGGAACTATGGCGGAGGACGCACTTGCGATGAAAAAGATGTGGGAGTGTGCGAACGGAAAATGATAATTCGAAAAAGGGAACAGATGGACGCTCTTCGGAAAAAGCTCATTCGCGATACAAATGAGGGAATACTCATTTCCTCCGAGGTGAATCAGAGGTATTTTTCGGGATTTGACTATACCGACGGATATATCCTTATCTTGCCCGAAAAGGCGTATCTTCTCGCGGATTTCAGATATATTGAGGCTGCGAGGGCACAGGTATCGTCAGAGGATTTTGAGGTTATTATGCCCGATGGCGGAATGCTTTCGGAGATAGCGCTCCTTGCGGCAATTGAAAAAATAGGAAAAATATATATTGAGGACGAAACACTCTCCTGCTCAATGCGTGAGAAGCTTCGTGAAAAGCTGCCTAGCGTGGAGCTTGTCGGCGGAGCCTCGGAGGCTATTCTTGCCTTGAGGAGCGTCAAAACGCAATGGGAGCTTGATAAAATAGCCGAGGCACAGACGGTTACAGACGCGGCATTCGAGCATATTCTCGGATTTATAAAGCCCGATATGACCGAGGTGGAGGTGGCTCTTGAGCTTGAATTCTTTATGAGGCGCAACGGAGCGGAAGCGGCGGCGTTTGATACGATTGCCGTATCGGGAAGCGTTTCGTCGATGCCCCACGGAGTGCCGAGAAATGTTCCGCTCGAGAGGGGATTCCTCACTATGGATTTTGGCGCGAGAGTGGACGGATATTGTTCGGATATGACGCGTACGGTGGTTATCGGACGGGCAGACTACGAAATGAAGCGGCTGTATAATACCGTGCTTGAGGCGCAGAGGGCGGCGCTTGATATGATTTGCGAGGGAGTTGACTGTAAGCTTGTCGATACTACCGCGCGTAACATTATTGAGAATGCGGGATATCACGGATGCTTCGGGCACAGCCTCGGACACGGCGTGGGAATGTATATCCACGAGTTGCCCCGATTCGCGCAGTCCTGCAAGGAGGGCGACCGACTCGCGCGGGGAAGCGTTGTGACAGTTGAGCCGGGTATTTATATCGCGGGAAAATATGGCTGCCGAATCGAGGATATGATAGCCATTGACCACGGCGGTAAGCTTCTCAATTTCACAAAAAGCCCCAAGGAGCTTATTGAGATAAACTGAAAATAAAAAAGCGGCGTAAGGGACACCTACCATAAAGCAGGTAGGTGTCCCTTGGCATTTTTTTTGATTGGTTTGGATGCGAGGATGAATTGTAGTAAAATCAAAATTTAATTTTGGAGGATACTACAATGAAAAACAACTTTGATAATCTTTATGAAAAGCTCGGTGGGACTTATCACGAAGAAAACGGACACCTTATTCCTAACGTAACTCTTCCCGAGCAGACCGACTATCAGATTGGCAAATACGGACGGATGCACCTTGATTACATCAAGCATTACCGTCGAGGAAGGTACACCACTCTGCTAACCGAAGGCAAGTTAAACGCTCGGCTGCACGAAATCGA
>JAFTHJ010000019.1 GCA_017457465.1 Clostridia bacterium
GTCAAGTAAGCGGTGAACGTGCATCGGCGGTTCGCCATTGAACCGATCACGCAAAAAATGGCTACCTACGAACGAAGCCTGTCTGTTGACGGCGTTCAAGGGGAAGTAAAAATAACAGACTGCACCCGGAGAAGGTCATATCAAGAGGTTTTCGGACAGGGGTTCGATTCCCCTCGGGTCCACCAAAAATAACTGCAGAATGTACCATTCTGCAGTTATTTTTTATCCAAGTCGCAGACTTGGTATATCATCACCGCACGAAGTGTGGTGAATATCATCAGCCCTTTGGGCTGCATATCATCACGCATCAGCGTGCATAGCGACTTGATGATATACAACGCTTCGCATTGATGATATACCGCAGTGAATTGCGGGTGATATACAAGGCTTTCGCCTTGATTTTAGTTAGATTTTATGATATAATACACATAAAGAGGTGATATTATGTCCAAAAACTATTTACTGCTATATTCCGAACAGCTTGCTTCCGATATAGAATTAATGTGCCAAAATATAAAAGCATCATCGAATACACTATTTCAAATCCGTAAAAGTTCGAGCAGCGTATATGCAAACATTCGTGAAGCAAACTATGGTCAAAGTAAGGCAGATATGCTTTCAAAATTTGAAATTGCACTCAAAGAATGCAGTGAAACAGAAGGTTGGCTACAATTGCTGTTCAATACAAACTGTATAGACGAGGAATCCTTTAAAAAATATCGCAACCTTTGCGGTAGAATCAGACGAATGCTTATTTCAAGCTGCAAGACATTAAAAAGCAAAAACAACACATAAAAAATCCTGTCTTCCGAGGTTATTTGTACCTTGGCAGATGGGCTTTTTGCTTTCGTTAAATTTATGTATATTTGTTACTAATCGTTAAATTTCAGTCTGTTTTTTATTTTACATAAATTTTTATTGCTTTTTCTCCAAAAAGGTGATATAATGATTACGCCAAACAAACTAAATATACAGTCAATGGGTGTATTTTCTTTTTAGGGATACTTATACCCTTTTTTGCTAATACTCTCTTTATTGAATTTGACAAAATGCAAATTCCGTATAGAGAGAGTTGTAATATACCCAATCTGTATTATAGTTTGTTTGGCGACGGCTGGAATTTGCGTTTTTGTGCGCTGATTTCGGTCGGCGCACTTTTTATTTTATATTTATTTTGGAGGAAAAGAAAATGAAAAAATTTTTAGTGCTCTTTCTTGCCATATTTATGATTGTCTCTTTGATATCCTGTAAAAAAATAGTGCAAGACTCAAACAGCAATACTGAGGAAGGTAGCAACGAGCATACCACCAGTGAAAGTAGCAATAGCACCAGTAGCGAGACTCCTGAAAATTCGGGAGATATTCCCGTAAATGGATTAAAATTCAAACTGAACGAAGACAAAAAATCATACTGTGTCACGGGATATTATACATTTGCACAAAATCCGTCGACCGACCAACACAAAGTAATAATTCCCGAAACACATTCAAACCTGCCTGTAATCAGCATTGATAACGAGGCTTTCGCCTATACGCCTCTGGAAGAAATAGTTATTCCGAGTAGTATAGTACATATCGGAGAGAGAGCTTTCAGAGAGTGCAGGCAATTAAAATCCGTGGTTATCCCGTCGAGCATCACAAGTTGGGGAATGGAAGCCTTTTGGGGAGCAGGACTTGAAACAGTAACACTCTCCCAAGGCTTAACAACCATATCGGAGGGTGCTTTTAGCAATTGCAAAAATCTGAAATCTATCACAATTCCAGACAGCGTTGAGATTATCGGAGACAGTGCTTTTGCCAATTGTTTTCTGCCAACAGAGCTAATAATCCCCGACAGTGTCAAAAAAATCGGTGATAACGCCTTTGCAAGCTGTTCAAATTTAAAAAGCATTACCGTATCAAACAATTTAACAGAGCTTGGAAGTAATGCTTTTGGAGAAGTGCTAATATTTGGAAAACCTGCCGCGGCACCGTATTACAACGAATACGACAACGGTTACTATCTGGGCAACGAGAATAATCCTTATCTGATTTTTGCGAAAGTAAAGGACACTTCTCGTGACTCTTGTCAAATCAATCCAAATACAAAATTTATTCATTCAGAAGCCTTCAGAAGCTCCGCCATATCAAGTATTGTTATTCCAAACGGAGTAATCAGCCTTGGTTCCGCCGCATTTTTCCTTTGTGAGAATCTTGAAAATGTGTCCATTCCAAATTCTATAACACATCTTGGAAGCTATGCTTTTGACTCCGTAGAGTGGCAGCTCAATTGCTACGAAGACGAAAACGGATATTACATAGGAAACGAGGAAAATAATTATATCGTTTTCTTAAGAGGAAAAAATAAAGCTGACGGCTCGTCATATACAGTTCACCCAGATGCTAAATTCATTTACACAAAAGCCTTCGAGTATTACGGGGATCCTCAAACAATCACTTTATACAACCAGATAATATTCATAGATTCAGCTGCATTCTATAGCTGCGATAATTTGAACAATATCGTATATAACGGCACCAAAGTTGAATGGGAGAAAATCAGAAAAAACAATTCTTGGAAAGAAGATGCAAGTAATTTCACAATTACTTGTTCAGACGGAGTCATTAGCAACTAACATTTATATTTTATTCTTTACCTAAAGCACCGCCCTCGGCGGTGCTTTAAATTTTATAATCGCTCAACTCCCATCTACGGAGTTTCGTTCTCTCCCACAACCAACACTCAAAATGCTCCCAAGATTGTTGAAGTAAGAAGTAATAGTGAAAAGGTAAAAATTACATCGGTTCGGATTTTAGTCCGAAGGCTACCGCCGAGGCGGTAGCCTTGATTGGTTTAACTAAGTTTGATTATCATCGTCCGAAAGACAGAGTCCCGTCCCCTGTCGTCCTCATGATAAGCTAAAATAATTATATCACAAACCAAAGAGAAAGTCAAATGTCACACAAACAACACTCAAAAATCACAATAAAATTGGGCAAAAGGTGTTTGCGTTCACAGTTTGTTTATATATATATGTTATAATGTATTATGTGTTATTTTGGGCAAATCGAGTTTGTCTCGGTTTTGCCTGAAAGAAAAAATCGAAACTTATGAAAGGAATTTCCTCATTATGATAAAAATCGAACATCTGGTAAAAAACTACGGCTCAAATTGCGCCGTGGACGATATCAGCTTTGAGGTTGGGAAGGGCGAGATAGTCGGTCTCCTCGGGCCTAACGGCGCGGGTAAGAGTACCACTATGAATATCCTCACGGGATATCTCTCGGCAACCGCGGGAAGCGTTTCAATTGCGGGACTTGACGTATTGGACAACCCTCTCGAGGCTAAAAAGCATATCGGATATCTCCCCGAGCAGCCACCGCTTTATCTCGATATGACTGTCGAGGAGTATCTCATCTTCAACTACAACCTCAAGAACTGTAAGCTCAATCGAGACAAGCATCTCGCGGAGATATGCGAGGTCGTCAAAATAAACGACGTATACAAGAGAGTCATCAAGCATCTCTCAAAGGGATACCGTCAGAGAGTCGGCATAGCACAGGCGCTTATCAGAAGCCCCGAGGTTATAATCTTTGACGAGCCTACCGTCGGTCTCGACCCAAAGCAGATAATCGAGGTCAGAAACCTCATCAGAACGCTTGGACGCGACCACACGGTAATCCTCTCGACTCATATACTTCAAGAGGTTCAGGCAGTCTGCGACCGTATTGTTATCATCAACAAGGGTAAAATAGTCGCTGACGAAAAGACCGAAAACATCACCCGAGCAGTTGAGAACAACCGCCGCTTCAACGCGAAGATATGCGGTCCTCAAAAGGAGGTTCTCGCTATGCTTCGCTCAAAGCCCGGTATCGTTTATGCCGAGGTTCTCGCGCAGAGAGACGGGGATGCTTATACTTACACGATAGAGAGTGACGTCGGTGTCGACATCAGAAAAACTCTTTTCTATTCACTTGCGGAGAAAAACTGGCCGCTTATCGGTCTTGAGGCGCTCGGTATGAGCCTTGAAGACATATTTATCACTATAGTCGACCAGACCTCAAGCAAAAACCGCTATGAGCGCCGCGGCTCAAAGAACCGCCGTCAGCGCAGCAATATCGAGGCGGAGGTCGCAAAGAGTATGGTTGAGAAGGCAGAACAGAAATCCTCTGAATTCTCGGGACTCTTCGACGACGACACTGAAGATAACAAGTAATTTCGATACAATAACGAAAGGAGTTTTGTCGGCGGATATTCCCCGACGGTAGATAAAATGTTTGCAATTTACAAAAAAGAGCTGCGCTCCTATTTCATAAACGCCATTGGATATGTTTATGTGGGCGTATTTCTGGCGGCTGCGGCGCTCCTGCTGTGCTATACAACGCTCGGCTCCTCAAGCTACCGCACCTCAAACTATTTCACAATGCTTATCTTTTCATTTATAATTCTCATTCCCCTACTCACAATGAAGCTTTTTGCGGAGGAAAAGAAGCTTCGCACAGAGCAGCTTCTCCTCACAGCCCCCGTGAGAATATGGGAAATGGTGCTTGGAAAATTCCTTGCGGCGTTCACGCTTTTCGGCGGAACTCTGCTCGTTTCCTGCATAAACTTCTTCCCTCTCTACTCATACGCGTATGAGGAAAGAGCGGCACAGGATTACTCCGTAATCCACATAGGTCCTTCCACGGCGCAGATAGTTGGCTGCACAATAGGAGTTATTCTTATCGGCGCGGCGTTTATCGCTATCGGAGTGTTCGTATCATCTCTGACCGAAAACCAACTTGCGGCGGCGATAATTACGGTCGCTATCATAGTTGTTATGCTGATACTTAACCTTGTCAACAACTTTATTGATGTATACGCTATAAGATTCGTTATCGACTGGTTCTGCTTCATGAGCCGCTTCAGCGCTTTCCAGAATGGCTATATAGATTTCTCGGCA
>JAFTHJ010000263.1 GCA_017457465.1 Clostridia bacterium
CTCTGAAAGCTTTTCAAATTCCATATAAAACACCTCCAATCCACCGACATTATATCACCCCTAACAAGCAAAAACAAGAACATTTTGTAAACTTTACAATGTATATAGTATTTGATATTTATTTTATGCAAAAATCAATTTAATATTAACCGAAAAATGCTTTACAACCCCCCAAAAATATGGTACAATGAAGCAGATACAATGTTCTATATCTTACTTATTGCAGGAGAAAAAATGAAAAGAATTATCACGATTTTTTGGGTGCTTGTGATTTTGCTGGGGACGGTAACAGTATTTTCCGTTTCGGCAGAGCCGCAAACCGTTTACAGCGGCAAGTGCAGCCCCTTTTCCAATAATCTCACTTGGACATTTGATACGGTCAGCGGAGAGCTGGTCATCTCGGGTAACGGAAAAATGCACGACTTTGACTATGATTCCGACCTTGGCGCTACTGTGATACCGTGGAGTGAATACACCTCGAGTATCAAAAAGATAACTGTTGAGTACGGCGTTACAAGTATTAATGACGGCGCTGCATTTTCTGGGTGCATAAATCTTGAATGCGTCACGCTTCCCGCCACACTTACAAGAATCGGAAATCGCACTTTTGAGGGTTGTACGAAGCTCCTCACTATTGATTTGCCCGATAGCTTGAGGAGTATCGGAGAGAAAGCCTTCAGCGGCTGTACCGATTTGAGGAGGTTTGAGCTTCCCGATAGTATTATGATAATTTGCAAAGACGCCTTTTTGAATTGCAGTAACCTTTATCTCTCCGAATACGAAAACGCAAAATATCTCGGAACAAAAGACAATCCGTATTTTTGTTTATATAAAGCGGTAAATACGGATATAGCCTCTGCTACGGTGCATCAATCGGCAAAAATAATTTGCGATTACGCGTTTGACAATTGCACTGACCTGAATAGCATAAAGCTTTCTGATAGTCTTACTTTTATCGGTAACAAAGCTTTCTCGGGGTGTTACAGTCTTGAGTTTAACGAGTATCATGGTGTTGAATATCTTGGAAATATCGACAATCCTTATATGTATCTATACAATGTTACGGATCGCAATATAAGTAAGGCAACTATACATAAAGACACAAAAATAATTGCGGAGAGAGCTTTCTCTTTTTGTGAAAACCTGACTGCGGTAGATATTCCGGTAGGTGTCAGAAGCATTGGCGACCGTGCTTTCTTTTACTGCACTGCGTTGGAAAGTATAGCGATACCTCGTAGCGTTGTACATATAGGTCAGGAACTCCATTTTTGCTCATCGTCTACGACGGGCGGGTGTAAGTTGAAGGTTTATTATTGCGGAACAGAGGAAGAATGGGCGGCTCTCGTGGCTGACTCGGATTTTTACTATAACCGCCTGGTTCTTCACAGATACGATATTGAAGAAATAATCACACCGCCCGAGCATACCGAAATCGGCAAAAAAACTCTAACTTGCTCGGTCTGCGGCGATTCGGTAGAAAGAGATATCGCCAAGCTCCCCGAGCATACATATAACGAATACGAGCGAGTAGACGCAGAGCAGCACAAAGCGATATGCGAGTGTACCGATTATAAGCTCGAAGAACACGATTGGGACGACGGCGTTTTTAATCCATCGCCCACACATCTCGATTACGGAACAAAAATCTATACTTGTACCGATTGCGGGGAAACCAAAACCGAGCGCGCGGACAAGCTCACGGTGCACGAATACAGCTCTTTTGAAAAGCACGATGCCACACAACATAAGAAATCCTGCCCCTGTGGGGATATTGCCTACGCCGACCATAATTGGAACGATGGCACTGTTACAGTACAACCCACCAAAGAGGCAGATGGCATCAAAACCTACACTTGTACCGATTGCGGGGAGACAAAAACAGAGACGCTTGAGAAGCTGAAAGCAGAGACTTCCGCCACCGAAAACACCGTAAATACTGCTGCAAATACCACAGCTAAAAGCGAGGCCGAGAATGATAGCGGTTGTGAATCTTATCTCGGCGGTAGCGTGGGTATAATCCTCCTCGCTTCCGTCCTCTCGGCAGTTGCTGTGAAGAAAAAGAAAAGAGAGTAAAATGTTCAATTAAATAACAAACGGCTACCGCCCAAGCGGTAGCCGTTATGTTTCATATCCAATTTTGCGACCGCTCGACGGCTTTATGCCACATACCGAGTTTTGCGTCTCTTTGCTCCGCCGTGATTGACGGCTCAAACACGCGGTTTATTCCCGTGTTCTGCTTTATATGCTCAAGCGAGGGGTAGAAGCCTGTGGCAAGTCCCGCAAATGCGGCGGCTCCAAGCGCCGTGGTTTCTATACACTCTGGACGCACTATTGGCTTGGCGAGTATGTCCGACTGGAAGGAGAGAAGAAAATTATTCGCCGTCGCTCCGCCGTCAACGCGAAGCGATTCTATCTCCGCTCCTATCTCCTTTTCCATAAGCTTGATAACGTCGTAAGTCTGGAGAGCCATTGCCTCAACCGCCGCTCTGACTATATGAGCGCGGCTTGTACCGCGTGTTATACCGAATATCGCTCCTCTCGCGTAGGCATCCCAATAGGGGGCGCCGAGACCGACAAAGGCGGGAACAAAATAGACGCCGCCCGTGTTTGGAACCGACAGGGAAAGCGCCTCTGTTTCGTATGCGCTCTCGATAAGCCCGATACCGTCACGCAGCCATTGAATTGCCGCGCCGCAGATAAAGACAGAGCCCTCAAGGACATAAGTAACCTTGTCGCCAATCTTCCAGCCGACAGTCGTAACGAGCCCGTTATCAGAGAATATCGGTTTCTCTCCCGTATTCATAAGCATAAAGCCGCCCGTGCCGTAGGTGTTTTTAACATCGCCCTTGGCGTAACAGCACTGCCCGAAAAGCGCCGCCTGCTGGTCACCCGCAACACCCGCTATCGGTATCGGCAGACCGAACACCGATGAATCTGTATGCGCGAAAATTCCGCTTGAGGGAAGAACCTCGGGCATCATAGAGCGGGGAACACCAAAGAGCTTCAGAAGCTCCTCGTCCCATTCAAGTGTATTTATGTTAAATAGCATTGTTCGCGAGGCGTTCGAGATATCAGTAACGTGCGCCCGTCTTCCGCTCAAATTATATATCAGCCAGGAGTCCACCGTGCCGAACATAAGCTCTCCGCGCTCTGCCTTTTCTCTTGCGTCCCCGACGTTCTCAAGTATCCATTTTATCTTCGTTGCCGAGAAATAGGAGTCAATAACAAGCCCTGTCTTGCGGCGAATCATATCTGTATATCCCGCCGCCTTGAACTCGTCACACAGATTCGCGGTTCTTCTGCATTGCCAGACTATTGCGTTATATACAGGTTCTCCCGTGACCTTATCCCACACAATAACTGTTTCTCTCTGGTTTGTGATACCGATAGCGGCTACCTCGGATGGCGAGATATTCGCCTTTTGCATAGCTTCCTTGGCGACTTCGATCTGTGAGAAGTATATGTCGTATGGGTTATGCTCAACCCAGCCGTCGTTTGGGAATATCTGCGAAAACTCCTTTTGGGATACAGAGACTATTTTATTTTCTTTGTTGAAGATTATACAACGAGAGCTGGTTGTGCCTTGGTCAAGAGATAGAATATAGTCTTTCATTTCAGGTTTCCTTTCAGAAATTTAGTCGATTCATAAAATTTTTGGGTGTTTGAGATAAGAGTGGAGTATCTGAAATCGTTTTTGTTCTTTGTAAATAACAGGTCATTGGCGCTCATAAAATCCGACAGTGAGTGTCTCCACGCGAGAAATCTGTCAAGCAAAAGGGAAGCGCGGGACAGCTCATCGGTATTTCTGTCGGCATCTGCTCGGCAGACGAGCGCCGATAGCTCCGCCGCAATCTTATCTGCCTCACCGAGCCGCTCTAGCAGCTTTACCGTAAATCTGCGGTACCGCATATACGCCTTTTTTATATCCTCATCGGATGCACTCATAACGACCTGATTTTTTTCGGGAAATGTCAGAAATTTTTCTGTGACGGATAGGATATTGTCCGCTTCCCGAAGAAGCTCTTTTACTATGCTTTCGTAAGTCATAATTTTTCTCCCTATAGAGAGAAAAGGAGTCGTAACGGCGTAAACGAGGGAAGTGCCTCAATTCGCATCATTATGACTCCTTTTGTCTTAAAATTTTAGTATGTTTGACCTCGATTATCTGATGTCAACGGTTACTCTTCTGCCGTCGGTAGCGGCAACTGCTTTCATAACAGTGCGGATAGCCTTGGCGTTCTTTCCGTTCTTACCGATAACCTTTCCCATATCGTCCTCGGCAACACGGAGAACGAGCTTCACGTCCTTGCCGTCAACGGTATCGACAACGGTAACCTCATCAGGATTGTCAACAATAGCGCGGGCAATGCCGCATAAGGTTTCCTTCAAATCTGCCATATTAAGCCACCGTAAAATCAGTCAACGATGCCCGACTTCTTAAGAAGAGCCTTAACTGTCTCTGTGGGCTGTGCGCCGTTCTTGAGCCAAACTTTAGCTCTCTCCTCGTTGATAACTATCTCAACGGGCTCTGTGCGGGGATTGTAGTGACCGATTTCCTCGATGAAGCGTCCGTCTCTGGGAGAACGGCTGTCTGCAACGATAACACGGTAGGTGGGAGCCTTCTTTGCTCCTGTTCTTGTGAGTCTGATTTTAACTGACATTTTAATTTCCTCCAAAAATATGAAAATATTATTATATAAAATCCATTATTTAGAATGGGATTTTCATTTTGTTACGTCTTCCGAACTTCGCCATACGCTTCGGGTCGGAGAACTGCTTCATAAGGCGTGTGGTCTGTTCAAACTGACGGAGCAGCTTGTTGACCTCTTCAACCGATGTTCCGCTTCCTGCGGCAATTCGTCTCTTTCTTGACGCATTGAGAATATCGGGTTTTTCTCGCTCTCTCTTGGTCATTGACTTGATTATCGCCTCGGTTCTCGCGATAGCCTTTTCATCTATCTTTGCATCCTTGAGCGCACCCGAATTCATACCTGGCATCATACCCATAAGCTGGTCGAGATTTCCCATATTCTTTATTTGCGCGAACTGCTCAAGATAATCGTCAAGCGTGAAGGTCGATTCACGGAGCTTCTTTTCAAGCTCCAGCGCCTTTTTTTCGTCATAGGCTTGTTCGGCTTTCTCGATAAGCGAGAGGACATCTCCCATTCCGAGAATACGCGACGCCATTCTGTCGGGATAGAAG
>JAFTHJ010000264.1 GCA_017457465.1 Clostridia bacterium
GAAGTCCATATCTCCGTAAAAGTCCTCAAATCCCTGAATGTCGAGCATTGTATCCCAGCTTCCGTCCTCTGCTGTGATAAGTCCGCAGGAGATACCCGCAAAGGGAGCCTTTATCGGAACACCCGCGTCCATAAGAGCGAGGGTAGAGCCGCAAACAGAGCCCTGCGAGGTAGAACCGTTAGAGGAAACTACATCGGAAACGAGACGGATTGCGTAGGGAAATTCTTCGGGAGAGGGAAGAACGGGAACGAGCGAACGCTCTGCGAGCGCACCGTGACCGATTTCGCGGCGTCCGGGGCTTCTTGTGGGCTTTGCCTCACCTGTGGAGAAGCCGGGCATATTGTAGTGGTGCATATATCTCTTTTCGGTCTCGCTGTCGATACCGTCGAGCATCTGTGCCTCGGAGAGTGTTCCGAGAGTCGCTACTGTGAGAACCTGTGTCTGTCCACGTGTGAAGAGTCCCGAGCCGTGTGCGCGGGGAAGGAGTCCAACCTCACTTCCGAGAGGTCTTATCTGGTCCATTCTTCTTCCGTCAACACGTTTCTTGTCAACAAGGAGCCAACGGCGAACTATCTTCTTCTGAATCTTATAGATAAGCTCGTCCATCATAGTGGGAAGGTCGGGATACTCCTCACCGAACTTCTCGATGATAGCGTCTGTTATCGGAACGACCTTTTCGTCGCGGATATTCTTATCGTCTGTGTCGAGGGCTTCCATCATATCCTTCTCGCAGAAGTCGAATATCTTGTCGAACATATCGTGGTCAAGCTCACAAGAGGGGTAATCGAACTTGGGCTTACCGATTTCGTCTATAATAGCGTTGATGAACTCAAGGAGGTCCTTGATTTCCTTGTGAGCGAGCATAATAGCGTCGTACATAGTGTCGTCGTCTACTTCATTAGCACCCGCCTCAATCATAACAACCTTCTGCATAGAAGCCGCAACCGTCAGCTGAAGGTCGCTCTTCTTCTGCTCTGCCTCGGTGGGGTTAACAACAAACTTGCCGTCAACAAGTCCGATAAACGCGCCGCCTATCGGGCCGTTCCACGGGATATCCGAGATAGAAAGGGCAACAGAGGCGCCTATCATCGCGGTGATTTCGGGAGAGCAATCGGGGTCAACCGACATAACCGTGAGGGTGAGAGCAACGTCGTTTCGAAGGTCCTTGGGGAAAAGGGGACGGATAGGACGGTCGATAACACGGGATGTGAGAACCGCCTTCTCGGAGGGCTTACCCTCTCTCTTGAGGTATCCGCCGGGGATTTTTCCCGCTGCGTACATTCTCTCGTCGTAGTCTACCGAGAGGGGAAGGAAGTCGATTCCGTCACGGGGCTTTGCAGATGCGGTAGCGCAGCAAAGGATAGCCGTCTCGCCGTAGCGAATGAGAACCGAGCCGTTTGCGAGACCTGCCATCTTACCCGTTTCGATAACGAGGGGGCGACCCGCATAGGTGTAATTAAACACCTTGTAGTTTTTAAACTCCATTTGTGAGCTTATTGCGTTGGACATTTTTTTATCCTCCAAAATAAATTTATTTATATCTCTCACAAAGGTTTAGCACTTAATCGCGTACCGTCCGAAAAGGCTTGTCCGCACGGTAAACGATTAACTGCTAATCCACGTGAGAAAATATATTCGGTTTGAAGGCAACCCGAGGGCTGCCCGAAAAAGAGTACGGAGTGAGGAGCCGAGATACATCCGCCCTTCACTCCGACAATTATTGAACTTACTTTCTGATGTTCAGCTTTGCGATAATCGCGCGGTAACGCTCGATATCGGTCTTCTGAAGGTAGTTCAGAAGGTTTCTTCTGTGACCAACCATCTTGAGAAGGCCTCTGCGGCTGTGGTGGTCCTTGTGGTTACTCTTAAGGTGCTCGGTAAGATTGTTGATTCTGTAGGTCAGAAGCGCAATCTGTACCTCGGGCGAACCTGTGTCACCTTCGTGAGTAGCGTACTGTTCGATAATTGCCTGCTTTTCGTCTTTAAGCATTTTTTTCACCTCTTATTTTTATTTGTCAGAAACACAGCAGGCGGTGGGTGAACAACCTTGACGGTCTTATATCCGCAAACCGAGTCCCAGACATTTTCAGCCTATTATATCACATAATTTTTGTTTTGTAAATAGTTTTTTCCAACTTTTTTATTTATATATTTTATTTTTCTGAAAAAGGTTGAAAAAGGTGTCGCTTTTTGTCCGTGCGCTGTCAGAACACAAGCTGGATAAGAAGCATATATATCACGGTGCCCAAGAGGATAGAGAGCAGAGTGTTCTTTCTCCACAGGTGGACTCCGACGACGGCGCATATCGCGATAAGCTCTGGAATTCCGTGACTTCCCGAGAGAATGTTTACGTTTTTAAGGCAATATACCACGAGCATAGCGAATATCGCCGTGGGCAGAGCGCCGCCGAGGTAGCGCACAAATTTCGGCGTTGGCTTCTTTGAGGAAAAGAGAAGAAATGGCAGGGCGCGAGTGAGTACCGTGGCAAGGACACACATAAGTATTGTTATTATCTGCTGCGTGAGTGTCATAGTCTCTCACCCCCAAACGGTTCTCCAACATCTACGGTAGGCTCGATGAAGCGTCTGCACACCGTGAGAGTGAGAATGATTATAAGCATTGTGGGAATGAGGAAACTGTCGGCTCCAAAGGCTACAAGGCATATGAGCGACGAAGCAAGTCCGATAAGCGCGGTGTACGGTCGTTTCTCCTTTTTGAGCTGCTCTATGAGGATAACGATGAACATTGCAGTCATAACAAAGTCGATTCCCTCGGTGTTGAAGGGAATGAAGTTTCCCGCTATTCCTCCGAGTGCCGAGCCGACTACCCAGTATGTCTGGTTGAGCAATGTTACCCAGAACATAAACCAGCCTCGGTCAACGCTCTCTGGGATTTTCGCGGTGTAGTTTATCGAGAAGCTCTCGTCACAAAGCCCGAATACGAGATATGGCTTTTTCCAACCCATATTTTTATATTTGTCGAGCATCGCTATACCGTAAAAGAGGTGCCGCGCCTGAATCATCAGGGCTACGGCAAACGCCTGTATGGGGTTGAAGGCTCCAAGCAGGAGATTTACGGCGATAAACTGGAGAGAGCCGCCGAAAACAGTCAGACTTATAAGAAAGGGGTAGAGCGCTCCAAAGCCTTGCGCACCCATAAATATTCCGTAGGTTATTCCGAGAAAGCCGAAGCCTGTCAGTATCGGAACGGTGTGTGGAAACGCCGCCTTCAGCGCGGCAAGAGATTTTTGTCGTTCGTTCATTTTTATCTCCGTTGTGTAAAAGCAAATGCAGGGAAGAGAAAACACTGTTGGGCGCTTTCGTCTTCCCTGACATAATAATTATTTTACTCCCGCCATCTTCATTTCATCTGTCTGAAGCGCGGAGCAGTTTACCTTTTCGGGGTCTTTATAGGAGGGGACGACCTTCTTCATAGCTTCCTTGATACATTCGGGATTGAAGGTCTTGTCGGCTTCCACTGCCGCCGCCTTGAGTATCGCTATCTTTTCGTCGACCTCGGCGCGGGTGAGCGGCGTATCGTGCTCTATAAATATCTTCTTGTTAGCTGTCTTACCAAGTGTTTCTGTCTTTATAAGCAGCTCCTCATAAAGCTTCTCGCCGGGGCGCAGACCTATCTCGATAATGTCTATGTCCTTATATGGAGTGAGTCCCGACAGACGCACCATATTTTCGGCAAGGTCGAGTATCTTGATGGGCTTACCCATATCAAGCACGAACAGCTCTCCGCGGTTTGCGATAACTCCCGCGTACATAACGAGCTGGCTCGCCTCGGGGATAGTCATAAAGTATCTGATAATCCTCTTGTCTGTAAGCGTTATAGGTCCTCCTCGCTCTATCTGTGTCTTGAAGAGCGGGATAACCGAGCCGTTTGAGCCAAGCACATTTCCGAATCTGACCGCCACGAATGAGGTCTGGCTGTCTGTGCGGCACTGAACTATCATCTCGCACATTCTCTTTGAGGCTCCCATTACGTTGGTGGGGTTTACCGCCTTGTCCGTCGATATGAGAATAAACTTCTTTACGCCGTGCTTTTCAGCCATATTCGCGGTGTTATATGTTCCGATAACATTGTTCTTGACCGCCTCGGCGGAGCTATGCTCCATAAGCGGTACGTGCTTGTGAGCCGCCGCGTGGAATACCACATCGGGCTTGTAATGCTCAAAGATGCAGTCAAGACGCGCCACATCTCGGACAGAGGCTATCTCAACGCAGAAGTCGAGTGTGTCTCCGTATTCGTTGCGCAGATACTGCTCAATGGCGTACGCGTTGTTCTCGTATATATCGAGAATGATAAGCTTTTTGGGGGCGTGACGGGCTATCTGTCGGCAAAGCTCACTTCCTATAGAGCCGCCTCCTCCTGTTACGAGGATAGTCTTGCCCGTGTAATTCGACTTGAGAAATTCTGTGTCGACATCTATACTGTCTCTGAAGAGCAGGTCCTCTATCTTGAATTCTCGTAAGCTGAGCTTGTCTTCCTTGTGGTTGTCGTTGAGAAGAGCGACGGGAAGGTCATATATCTTTATCTTGAGATTACTCTTGCTATAGAAATTATATACCTTCTCTATTTCCTCACTGCTCAACTTTGGCAGGGCGATGAATATTTCCTGAACGGGCATTTTTCCGAGCTGTCTGATTATATCGTCATTCTCGGGGTATACCTTGATGCCCGAAACGTAGTTTCCTACCTTATGTGTATCCGAATCTATGAAGCAGTAGGGGTGGTATTTTGAGTTGGCATTGAAGGTCAGCTCCTTCGCGAGGAGAACTCCAATCTTTCCCGCTCCTACTATAGCCACGTTTATCTTGTTTCTTGTGCCCTTGATGTTGTTCGCGTCCATTGCTCTGCGGTAGAGCATTCTGTTGGCGAGTGTGAAAAGCAGATATGTAAGAGCAACGACCGCGCTGAATGTGAGCGGTATCTTTGTGTTGACCACCTGTGCCACGCCTATTCCCGCAATGCTTCCGAGCAGGTCGGAGACCATAAGCTTGAGATAGAGCGGAGAGGAGGCGTATCTCCAGATATTGGTATAGATACGGGTACCGATTCTTGCTGCGATTATAAAAAGGTATACTATTGTCGCGTTGAGCGCCATCTGCCAGAAATTTGCGTCAACGTCCATAAAGTGGGTTTCAAAGGGGAGTACGAAGAATAGCAGAGCGGCGAAGAAGTATATGCCGAAGAATGCCGCTGTGTCTATCAGGTAAAGCAGAAGCTTTCTTTTGTTCATAACGAATTACTCCAATCGATGTTTTTGGGTTTAGACTGACCGGACTTGAAGCGATTGGTTCGAGTCCAGTCAAGCCAGGCTTAAACTAAATTTGCCAGACCGTAAACGAGTCTTTCTGTCTTTTCCCAGCCGATACAGGGGTCTGTTATTGATTTGCCGTATATACCTTCGCCGATTTTCTGCGTTCCGTCCTCTATGTAGCTTTCTATCATAAAGCCCTTGACGTAGCTCTTTATCTTATCGGAATGGCGGCAGGCGTGCAATACCTCCTTGCAGATTCTCTCCTGCTCGAGATATTTTTTGCCCGAATTTGCGTGGTTTGTGTCGACTATAAGCGCCATATTCTGCAGGTTTCTCGCGGAATAGTCGTTATAGAGAGATATGAGGTCTTCGAAGTGATAGTTGGGCAGTGACTCGCCGTGACGGTTCACGTATCCGCGAAGTATCGCGTGAGCGAGGGGATTGCCCGAGGAAACACACTCCCATCCTCTGTAGAGGAAGGTGTGCGAGTGTTGAGCCGCGGTTATCGAGTTGAGCATTACCGAGATATCTCCGCCCGTGGGATTCTTCATTCCGACAGGAACATCGATTCCGCTGGAGATAAGTCTGTGCTGCTGGTTTTCGACCGAACGAGCTCCGACGGCAACATAGGAGAGAAGGTCGGAGAGGTATCTGTAGTTCTCGGGGTAGAGCATCTCATCCGCGCAGAAAAGTCCTGTCTCCTCGATAGCCTTGGTGTGAAGTCGGCGTATAGCGATTATACCCTCAAGCATATCCTCGGTTCCGCTGGGGTTGGGCTGGTGAACCATTCCCTTGTATCCGTCACCCGTGGTGCGGGGCTTGTTGGTATATATGCGGGGGATTATAAGTATCTTGTCCTTGACCTTTTCCTGAAGCTCCGCAAGTCTTGAGATATAGTCGAGAACGGCGTCCTCTCTGTCTGCCGAGCAGGGACCGATTATGAGGATAAGTCTGTTATCCTTGCCCGTGAAAACATCGGCAATCTCCGCGTCCCTCGCAATTTTTTTCTCCGCGTATTCGGCTTTGAGCGGATAGCGCTCCTTAAGCTCTTGCGGTATCGGGAGCTTTCTTATGAATTTTAAATTGTTCTGCATTTTGGTTCTCCTGAAAAAATAAAAGCTACTTTTTATATCAAAAATACAGTTATATCAAGTGTGTCAACTTATATTATACATCATCTCTGTTAAAAAGTCGAGGGCTTTTTGAACATTTTTTGAATTTTGGTGAATTTTTATTGAAAAAATACCATATTTTGTGTGAGACGACATTTTTTTATTGACTAAATTCTGTTTTTTTGCTATTATTATTAATGTGGCTTCGGGCTATAGCGCCCGATTCCGCGTATAATTGCTTTTGGGAGGCGTAGATATGCGTAAGCTTAAGGAGATAACACCGTACGATATTGAAAACACGATGAAGCTTATCGGCAAGGATTGGATGCTTATAACAGCATCCGACGGAAAAAAGGTCAACACAATGACGGCAAGTTGGGGTAATATGGGAGTTCTTTGGGGAAAGAATGTCTGCACCGTCTATATACGTCCGCAGAGATATACCTATGAATTTGTTGAAAAATCCGACCGACTTTCCCTTTCCTTTTTTGACGATAGCTATCGAGACGCACTCAAGGTCTGCGGAACGGTGAGCGGCAGGGATTGCGACAAGCTTGAGCGTACGGGGCTTACGGCGGCGACCGTTGATTCGGTGCCGATAATCAGTCAGGCAAGGCTGGTTATCATATGCAAGAAGCTTTACGCCGACGATATAAAGCCCGAGAAGTTTTTGAGCGACGAGCCTCTTTCAAACTACAAGCAGAACGATTTTCACAGATTTTATATATGTGAGATAGAAAAGGTTCTTGTCGCACAGGAAGCCTGACGGCGAAAAATTCGATAACAAAAAGGATGGTAAACATATGTCATTGAGAGAAGAAATAGAGCTGCTCTGTCTTAACGCGAAATCGGCGGCGACCACACTCGCACTTGCCGATACCGACACCAAGAACAGAGCGATACTGAAGATAGCCGAGCTTCTGGAGAGTAGCGCGGAGGAGATAATTGCCGCGAATCAGAAGGACCTTGAGGCGGCGGTTGAAAACGAAATACCCGCAACTATGATAGACCGACTTTCTCTTGACGAGGGGCGTATATGCGGAATATGCGCGTCTTTGCGTGAGCTTACTCTGCTCGAGGACCCTGTGGGCAAGGGCGAGAGCTGGACACGTCCGTCGGGAATTGAGATATCAAGAGTGCGTGTGCCTCTCGGTGTCGTGGCTATAATTTACGAGGCGCGTCCCAACGTGACTGTCGATTCGGCGGCTCTCTGCATTAAGACGGGAAATGCCGTGGTTCTCCGCGGCGGCAAGGAGGCGATAAACACCAACACGGTGCTTGTCTCCATTATGAAGGAGGCGCTTGAGGAGTGCGGAATAAACCCACACGCGGTGGGACTTGTTCACTCGGTCGAGCGAGAGAGCGCGAATATACTTATGACTATGAGGGGATATATAGACGTGCTTATCCCGCGAGGCGGAAAGGGACTTATTAAGAGCGTGACCGAGAACGCTACCGTTCCCGTTATCGAGACAGGGGCGGGAAACTGTCACCTTTATGTTGACGAGAGCGCCGATATTGAAATGGCGATAAAGATAGCGATAAACGCGAAATGCTCACGCCCGTCTGTCTGCAACGCGATTGAGACGATGCTGGTTCACGCGAGTATAGCGCCGAAATTTTTGCCCAAGTTTGCGAGTGCGGCAAAGGAGAACGGCGTTGAGATAAGAGGCTGCGCGAAGACAAAGGTGCTTATCCCTGACGCAAAGTCTGCCGAGGAGGAGGACTACGCTACCGAGTACAACGACTATATTCTGGCGGTGAAGGTGGTGAACACGGTATCCGAGGCTATCGACCACATCAACCGATACAGTACGGCGCACAGTGAGGCGATAGTCACGCAGAGTGACGAGGCGGCAAGTAAGTTCCTTGATGAGGTGAATTCGGCGGCTGTTTATGTGAATGCCTCAACGAGATTTACCGACGGAGGCGAGTTCGGCTTCGGAGCGGAGATAGGAATATCGACACAGAAGCTTCACGTCAGAGGTCCTATGGGACTTCCCGCGTTGACCACCGAGAAATATCTTATAAAGGGAAACGGAAGTATTAGATGATGAAGATTTTGATTGCGTCCGATATACACGGAGATTTTGAGTGCGCCTCAAGGCTGGTGGAGGCATACCGCGCCTCGGGAGCCGAGCGGCTTGTGCTTCTCGGAGATATCCTCTATCACGGGCCGAGAAACGACCTGCCTACGGGATATGCTCCAAAGCGGGTGATAGAGCTGCTGAATCCGCTGAAGAACGAGATATTGTGCGTGAGGGGAAACTGCGACACCGAGGTTGACCAGATGGTTCTGGATTTCCCGATTCTCGCCGATTACGCGTGGCTCTCTCTTGACGGTCTCTCTGTCTTTGCGACTCACGGTCATAAGTTCGACAAGTCTAATCCGCCGCCTCTTAAAGAGGGGGATATTCTGCTCTGCGGACATACCCATATTCCCGCGGCGGAAAGCTTTGGTAACGGCAATTTTTATATTAATCCCGGCTCGGTGTCAATACCGAAAAACGGCTCGGAAAAGAGCTATATAATCTACGAGAACAGAGAATTTACATTCTGCACCCTCGACGGCGCGGTGTATTATAATTTATAAATATAGGGATGAGATAACGCGCGGGGGACTTTTGCAAAAGTCCCCCTCGCGCTCCCCTCAAAAACTTTAAAGCTGGGTTTGGACTAACCCATTCTGTCTTCTTTGATTTTTTGTTTTAGGACCATTGTGGAGACCAATACACTTGAAGCCCGTTTAAGTTTTTTGGAGATAGGGGTGCGGGGGAAGAACGCTTTTTTTCAAAAAAGGTTCTTCCCCCGCCACTTAAATTTATCTATTAAATCCCGTCATCGCGATTTGTTCGCAAAGCTCATCGTATCCGATTCCGACTGCCGCCGCTTCCTGTGGGAACAGGCTTGTCGGAGTCATTCCCGGCAGAGTGTTTGCTTCAAGACACCAGAATATGCCCTCGCTATCCATAATATAATCAAATCTCGCGTAACCCGAGAGGCGGAGTGCGCCAAACGCGCGTTTTGTTGCCGCCGCCATAGCCTCGAATTCCGACTCGCTAATCGGAGCGGGGCAGATTTCGGTAGTTGCGCCCTTTTGATATTTGTTTTTATAATCGTAAAAGCCCTGCTTTGGGATTATCTCCACGGGGGGCAACACTCTGCCCTCGAGAATGCCGCAGGTGAACTCTCTGCCGCATATCTTTTTCTCGACTATAACATTCGCTTCAAAGCGCTTTGCCTCCGCAAACGCCGCCTTAAGCTCCTCGCGGTTGTTCACAAGCGAGATACCCACGCTTGAGCCGCCGCCCACGGGCTTTACCACGCAGGGAAGCCCTATATGGGATATTATTTTTTCCTCGTCGTAATCAAGCGCCGAGCAGTATATCCACTCGGGAGTTGTGACACCCGCGTCGCGCAGCATTCTTTTGGCGAGGTCCTTATCCATAGCGAGCAGACTTCCCACATATCCCGAGCCTGTATATTTTATTCCGAAATTATCGAGCGTCGCCTGAAGCTGACCGTTTTCTCCCATAGCGCCGTGAAGCGCGATATAGACCACGTCGGCTATACGGCAAAGCTCAAGCACTCCACCTCCGATAAGCTCACGGCGTCCGCCGTTTGCGGCAATTAGCGCTTCAAGGTCGGGGATATCTTCGGATACCGAGAAGGCCTTATGCTGCTCGGAGGTGAACATATCGTGAGGGTTTTCGGTAAGCTCAACTCCCTCGTATATATCTACCATAAGCACCTTGTGTCCGCGGCGCTTAAGCGCCGCCGAGATGAGACTGCCCGAGGAGAGCGAGACGTTTCGCTCGGGGGAAAGTCCTCCCGCAAGAACAAGAATATTCAAAACTCTATCTCCTATCGTATGTATTCAGTATATTATATGCGTATTGTCGCGAAAATGCCGTCAGACTTTGTGAAGATAAGCGACTCTGTCGTTTCCGCCGTAATCCTTGTATATCTCGCAGAGATATCCGCATTCACGTGCTATCGTTGAGACGGAATCCGCCTGGTCGTAGCCTATTTCAAAGAGCATTATGCCGTCCTTGTTGAGGTATCTTCCGTAGACCGAGATTATCTGTCGGTAGAAGTCAAGTCCGTCGGCTCCGCCGTCAAGCGCGGCGATAGGCTCAAATGAAAGCTCGGGGTCGAGAAGCGCCACCTGCTCGGAGGTGATATAGGGCGGATTTGAGATGATACAGTCAAAGCTTCCCAGCTCTTCCATAAATGAGGGCGAGAATACGTCCGCCGTGAGAAGTCCGAGTCGGTCTCCGACACCGTTCTGCTCGGCGTTCTCCCCCGCTATTTCAACTGTTTCGGGGAAAAGGTCGACCGCTACCGCCTTACAGTCGGGACGAGCCGCGAGTGTGGATATAGCCACGCATCCGCTTCCCGTGCATAGGTCGATAAATCTTGCCTTTTCGGGCAGGAGCTTCACAGCCGTCTCCACCAGTATCTCGGTATCCTGTCTCGGTATGAGCGTATGCTCGTTCACGAGATAGCTCTCGTGGCAGAACTCCCATATTCCCAGAATATACTGGAGAGGATAGTGGGAGCGCCTTTTTATAACGGCGGCGTCAAGCTCATCGGACACGAAGTCCTCGTTTAAGCGCTTGAAAAGCTCTACCTTGCTTATATTGCAGAAGCGGCATATCAGCATTGCCGCCTCGGCTCTGTTATTTTCGATATCCGCTTCAGCCAGCAGATTACATATCTCGTTATACGTCATAATATCTCTCCGTCCGCGTCATTTGGTAACGAATAATATTATAACAGATTTTTTCTCCAAAAGGAAGAGCTTATTTAATTTTTATTGCAGAATTTTAACAAAAAGAAAATTTATAAAAAAATTATTTTTTATATTGATTTTTGGCGAAAATATGTTATACTATATGTAGTAACTAAAAAATTTTTATTCAGGAGGATATAAAAATGAAATTGTTCAAGAAAAAGACAAACTACGGCAAGATAATTGCTATCACGCTCGCTGCTGTTGCAGGTGCTTGTGCTGTTGCTTTCGTTATCTACAAGCTCGTTAAGAAGTACACAGAGGATCTCGACTATGATTGCGACGATCTCCTTGACGAGTGCGACGAGTGCGATCTTGCTATCGAGGAAGCTGACGAGGAAGAGTGCTGCTGCGCAGACGCTGAATAATCCTGTGTCGGAAAATTCCGAAGAAAGAGGGGAAGAATGGGGAGTGCCTGTTCTTCCCCTCAACTCCTGTAAAAAAGTTTTATTGAAATCGGAGATAATATGAAGATATTTGACACCATAGCGGCGGTCAGCACCCCGCCCGGCAAGGGGGGCGTTGCCCTCATAAGAATATCGGGGGCGGAGGCGCTGCGGATAGCCGACACGGTTTTTGAGCCTATGTGCGGCAAACGGCTTTCGGAGGTTCAGGCGAACCGTGTGCTTTACGGAAATATTTACGAAACAGAGCCGAACGGCAAACGCGTACTTATTGACGACGGAATGGCGGTATATTTCAAGGCGCCTCACTCCTTCACGGGCGAGGATACCGTTGAGCTGACCTGTCACGGCGGAGCGCTTGTGACGCGTTGTGTTCTGACGGCGATACTCGGCGCGGGAGCAAGAGCGGCGGAGGCGGGAGAGTTCACTCGCAGAGCCTTCCTTGCGGGAAAGCTTGATTTAAGTGAAGCCGAGGCACTTGGAAATCTGCTTGAGGCGAAGAATATAAATCAGCTGAAGCTTGCCGGAGGCGGTATGCGCGGAGCGCTGACGAAAAAGACGGTTCCGTTATATGAATCGTTGAGGGCAATGCTCTCGAGTATATACGCGAAAATAGATTTTCCCGACGAGGACCTCGCGGAGATGACAGAGGAGCAGATGCTTACTACGCTTGAGGGGATTCTCGGGCGCATAGAGAGTCTTGCTGCGACATACAGAACAGGACGAGCTGTGAACGAGGGCATAAGGACTGTAATCTGCGGTCGCACAAACGCGGGAAAAAGCTCGGTATACAACCGTCTGACGGGTGACGAGTCGGCGATAGTGACAGATATAGAGGGAACGACGAGAGATATACTCAAGGAGACGGTGGCGCTTGGCAGAACCACTCTGCGGATATGTGACACGGCGGGGCTTCGTCAGACAGATGACCGAGTAGAGAGCATAGGAATAGAGAGGGCGATTGCCGAGATAGAGGCGGCGGAGCTTGTACTTGCCGTCTTTGACTCCTCCAAGGAGCTTTCGGAGGCGGACAGAGATTTGATTGAGCGTCTTCGCGCTCTGGAGTGTCCCGTTATTGCTCTGCTGAACAAGTCCGACATTGATGTATCGTCGGATATGTCGCTCATAGAGGAGAGCTTTGTGAACACGCTCTCTGTGAGCGCCAAGGACGGAGACGGCTTTGAGCGTCTTGCGGAGCTTGTGGAGTCTATGTTTATTGACGGTGGACTTGATTTGTCCTCGGATGCGGTAGTTGCCGACGCGCGGCAGTATGCCGCGCTTGTGAGGGCGGCAGAGTCGATAAGAGTAGCTTTGTCGGCGCTCCGAGGAGGACTTTCACTCGACCTTTGCTGTATAGATATAGAGTCGGCAATGCAGTCACTCGGTGAGCTTGAGGGCAGAGAGGTCGGCGAGGATATCGTAAGCGAAATCTTCTCGAAGTTCTGTGTAGGAAAGTAATAAAGAGGCGATTATTGTTCGAGGGGGGACTTTTTTAAAAAGTCCCCCCTCGCGCTCCCCTTCAAACCTTTTAAAGCAGGGGAATAGCTAACCCATTTTGTTATTTTTTAATCTACGGGATGTCGAGGCGCCATCCCCTACCGAGTGAGGTTAAAAATTACACCTTGCGGTTGGGGTGAAGATAGGCTAAATAATTTAATAAACGCGCACTAGCCCTGCTTTTTGAAGTACCCCTGCGGATGAGCGCAGGCGGGGCATATCTTCGGCGGTTCCTTTGCCGTGACCACAAAGCCGCAATTGAGGCATATCCATTTCGTCTGGTTAGAGTCGGAGGTAAATACCTCGCCGTTTTTGACCTTGCCGAGGTATTCGAGGTATCGCTCCTCGTGCGCCTTTTCGACAGACGCTATTCTGTCAAAGAGCTGGGCGATGCTTTCAAAGCCCTCCTGTCTTGCCTCCGCGGCAAACTCGGAATACATAGTCGCCCACTCGAAATGCTCTCCGCCCGCAGCGGCATCGAGATTTTTCTCGGTCGACGACCACCCGCCAAGGCACTTGAACCATATCTCGGCGTGTTCCTTTTCGTTATCCGCGGTCTCTGCGAATATTCGCGATATCTCGACGAATCCGTCGGATTTCGCCTTTTCCTCGAACCATTTGTAGCGCAGGTATGCTTGAGATTCCCCCGAGAGCGCCGTGTGAAGATTGGTTTCTGTTTTCGTTCCCCTCAAGCTTTCCACACCGTTGTCTTTATTTGCGTAACTTGCCATAAAAAAACCACCTTTCAGGAAAATATTTTATCTGTACAAATATTTTTACCCCGAAAAGGTGGTTTATTCCTTATTTAGAAAAATCTTTCGCCAAAATGGCGTATTTTCCTATGGTTCTATAGGCTCCCTTGACGAGCATAGCTTCTCTTGCCGTTCCCTCAAAGGACATACCGAGCTTTTCCATAACTCGTCTTGAGGCATCATTACCCTCCATAAATCTCGCCTCTATACGGTGAAGCTCAAGCGTCTCAAATCCGAACCGCATAACCTCTTTTGCGGCTTCGGCTGCGATTCCCCGTCCGTGATACGCGGGGTTGAGGACATATCCTATCTCTCCGACGTTATTTACCGTATCGATTGAAGCGAACCCGCAGGTGCCTATCATTTTGCCGCTCTGATTACAGATAAGCGCCCAATCGTAAAAATCTCCGACGGCATATCGGCTCTCGACATATTTCAGATATTCCTCGGTGTAGGCACGGCTTTTATGCGACGACCAGAGCAAAAACTCTGTCACGCCGTCCTGTGACGCGTATTCAAACATATCGGTAGCGTCATCTCTCCTCATAGCCCGAAGCGTGAGTCTTTCTGTCTTTAATGTGGGGATATCCGAAAACACCTTTATCAATTTTTCTCGTTTCATCTGTCTGCCGCCTCTCGGTCGTTTTTGCTTTCACTGTATTTCATTATAATGAATAGATGCCCCTATTTCAACACTTTTTCTGAAATTTCTTAAAAAATAAAGATTTTTCTTTATTTTTGAATTGCCGTATGATATAATATGTGGTATAATGAATTATAAGAAACTTTTTCTCAAAGGAGAACGGCGGTGTACTACGACTCAAAGGATATGCTTCGACAGACGGTTATACCCGTCCTCCTCGGAGACTGCGCCCGAGCGCATCTTTTTTCGCTTAAGATATATTTCAGATGCGGGATAGTGTCATATATGTGTGACGATAAAAGACGGGCGGCGGATTTTATCAATCCCACCACGAAGTTTTTTCCCTTGTACTCAAAAAAAGATACCCGTGTGATATGTGACATTCTCGATTATCTTGCCTCGGTTAAGGATTATCTTCCGATAATAATTCCGTGCAACGAATATTACCGTGAGTTTGTCCGTGAGAACAGAGAATTTCTTGAGTCAAGGTTTATTTTGTCCGACACCGAGAGCTTTTTTAAGCAAAAGCCTATGTCGGTATTCTGATTTTTGAGGATTCGGTTATGGAAAACAGAAAGGTTCTGGGTATTCTCGGCGGACTTGGTCCGATGTCGAGCGTATACTTTTATGAAATGCTAACCTCGCATACATATGCCGAGTGCGATCAGGAGCATATCAACATTTTAATATCCTCGCGTGCCGACACACCCGACCGTACCGATTTTATCACGGGGCGTTCGCGCTCGAACCCTTTGCCGACTATGGCGAATGAGGTGGACAAGCTTACGGCGGCGGGTGCGCAGATTATCGCGATACCCTGTAATACGGCTCATTATTTCTATGACGGTATCGCGAAGGCAACGAAAACTCCCATCATCAACATAATTGAGGAGACCGTCTCATTCTGCAAGTATCTCGGGCTTCGGAAGGTCGGGGTTCTCGCTACAGAGGGAACGGTTATGTCGGGGGCTTACCGCGCGGTGCTTGAGCGAGAGGGGATAGAGTATATGACCTGCTCACCTGATGACCAGACTATCGTTTCTGACATCATATACGGCTCTGTGAAGCAGGGAAAGGAGCCTGACATAGATAAGTTTCTCGCCGTTGCGGATAATCTCACCGCTCATGGGTGCGAGAGAATAATCCTCGGTTGTACCGAGCTGTCTCTGCTAAAGCGAAATTGCCGTCTCGGAATAAGGTTTATAGACTCGCTCGAGGTTCTTACGGCACGGGCTGTTTCCGAGTGCGGAGCTGTTGTTTGCGGATTTGACTCCGAGCTTATGAAATTTTCCAAAGAGAAAGGAATGGTAAATATATGCTGCTGACTCAACTTCTTGGCACTATAGATTATACCGAAATAGTGAACCCCTCGGGGCAGATACTTGCGAATATCGAATGTAACGACTTGAGCTGTGACTCAAGAAAGGCGCATTTCGGCTCTATCTTCGTCTGCATATCGGGCTCTCTTTCGGACGGTCACGAATACGCGGCTATGGCGTATAATAAGATGTGCCGTATTTTTGTCGCCGAGCGTATGCCCGAGGGACTTTCGGACGACGCCGTCGTTATTATAACGGCAGACACAAGACTCGCCCTCGCGAGACTTTCGAGTGAGTTTTACGGACATCCCTCCAGAAAAATGAAGATAATCGGAATCACGGGAACAAAGGGAAAAACCACCTCGTCTCTGCTCATATATAACCTGCTCAACGCATCGGGCGTTCCCACGGGATATATAGGCTCGAACGGAGTTTCCTTTGGAGATTACCATTTCAATACGGTCAACACCACCCCCGAAAGCCTTGATTTGCACTATTATATGAGCAGAATGCTTGAGGCGGGAGTGCAGACGCTGGTTATGGAGGTATCCTCTCAAGCGCTTAAGTATAACCGTGTCAGCGGAATAGATTTTGATATAACCGTATTCACGAATCTTTATCCCGACCATATAGGCGCGTTTGAGCATCCCGATTTTGACGATTATAAGAACTGTAAGCGTACGCTTTTCAAGGATTACAACACGAAATTTATTGTATACAACGCCGACGATTCCCACGCGCAGGATATGATACGCGGAATCGACTGCGAGATGGCGGGTATCGGAATCGAGAGCAACGACGCGAACTACAAGGCGTCAAGAATTGCCTTTTTCCGCTCTCCCGGCAATATCGGAGTCAGCTTCGACTGCTGGAACGACGGCAAGAAATATCCGATATCGCTTTCT
The DNA here is from genome assembly GCA_017457465.1 of Clostridia bacterium. Lineage (GTDB taxonomy): Bacteria > Bacillota > Clostridia > Oscillospirales > CAG-272 > HGM12713. The sequence goes on from JAFTHJ010000264.1 coordinate 16,697, forward strand.
TTCCCCGGAGAGTTCAGCGTATACAACGCTATGACGGCTATCGCGATATGCCGTAAGCTCGGTCTGACGTTTGACAGTATAACACGGGTTATGCAAAAGGTAAGAATCGACGGAAGATTTGAGACTATGGAGCTTCCGAACGGCGCGACTGTCGTTATCGACTACGCGCATAACGGCGTAAGCCTTCAGGCGGCGCTTTCGGCGCTCCGTATATATAATCCCAACAGGCTTATATGTCTGTTTGGCTCTGTCGGCGGAAGAACCAAGATGCGCCGAGCCGAGCTGGGACTTGTGGCTTCAAGAAACGCCGATTTCTGTATCATAACCTCGGATAATCCCGATAACGAGCCGCCTGCGGCGATAATTGCAGAGATAGCCTCCTACTTTACGGCGGATTCCTGCCCGTACATAGCGATAACCGACCGTAAACGCGCGATACTTTACGCGCTTGAGAACTCCGAGCCGGGAGATATAATTCTGTTTGCGGGTAAGGGACACGAGACCTATCAGCTTATATGCGGAAACCGCGCGCCCTTCAGCGAGGCGGAGATAGTCAGAGATTTTTGCCTCGAGAAGGAAAGCACCAAATAATTAAATGACACACAACGCCCTGCGGGGCAAGTAAAAAGGACAGAGATAAAAATCTCTGTCCTTTGTGTTTTTGAAATTAAAGATTATAATATCTGTCGAACTCCGCGGGGTGGGGAATCTTCGCAAGTTCGGCGCACTCCGCTCTCTTGGTCTTGATAAAGTTACTAATCAGCTCCTCGGGGAATACTCCGCCAGCGGTGAGGTAGTCGTGGTCTGCCTCGAGCGCGTCAAGAGCCGCGTCAAGAGAGGTGGGAAGGTGGTGAAGCTTTGCCTTCTCCTCGTCACTCAAGTGATAGAGGTTTACGTCGTAGGGGCCCCAGCCGTTAGCGTGGGGGTCTATCTTGTTCTTTACGCCGTCAAGTCCTGCCATCAGTATTGCCGCGTAGCAGAAGTAGGGGTTACAGGTAGCGTCGGGATTGCGAAGCTCAAAGCGGCGCTTATCGGGAGTCTTCGCGTATGCGGGGATTCTGATGACCGCGCTTCTGTTCGAGGTAGCGTAACCGACTGTTACGGGCGCCTCAAAGCCTGGAACGAGACGCTTGAAGGAGTTTGTGCTGGGGTTGGTGATAGCGCACAGAGAAGCGATATGCTTGAGAAGTCCGCCCATAAAGTAATGAGCTGTCTCGCTGAGGTTAGCGTAAGCACCGTCCTTTGAGAAGACAGGCTCACCGTCCTTCATAAGCAGCATATGAACGTGCATTCCGCTTCCCGCCTCGCCGTATATGGGCTTGGGCATAAAGGTTGCGGTCTTGCCGTATTTGAGCGCGGTGTTGTGAATGATATATTTAATCATCATAGTGGCGTCAGCCATATGAACGACCTCGCCGAGCTGCGGCTCTATCTCAAACTGACCTGAAGCGGCAACCTCGGGGTGATGGTAGTTGATATCTATTCCCATCTCCTTCATAAGCAGACACATCTCGCTGCGGCACTCATAGGAAATGTCAAATGGCTTTGCGATATGATAATTCTTCTGCTTGGGAACGACGACACCCTTGCCCTCGACAGCGCTGTTCCAATAGGACTGCTTCGCGTCAACCGAGGCTCCGATATAGCTTCCGTCAACACCCCATGTTACCTCGTCAAAGAGGTAGAACTCAAATTCGGGGAGAATGAGCATAGTGTCGGCAATACCGCTGTCCTTCATCTGCTGGACGGCAGCTTTGATTATATTTCTGGGATACTGGGGGAGGGGACGGTTCTCGGGACTCGCGATTATCATCGCGTTACCTGTCATAGAAAGCGTGGGTATTTCGCAGAACGGGTCGATAACCGCGGTGTCGGGGTCGGGAATGAAGACCATATCGCTCTTCTCAACGACGGCGTATCCGTAGTTGGAGGCGTCAAATCCGATACCGTTTTTCATTGTTTCTTCCGAGAAATTCTGCGCGGGGATAGTTACGTGTCTGTACTGACCGTTGATATCGACCATTTTAAAGTCGACCATCTTTATCCCTTTTTCCTCGATTAAATTCAAAATATCCTGTACTGATTTAGCCATAATAAGCTCCTCTCATAATATAGATATATTTTATTTTAGCAAATAAAAGCGTTTTAGTCAATAAAATTAAAGAAATTTCTCACAATTATGAATCGAAACGGGGAATTTTTTAGAAAAATCGGCTTTACAGGGCGTGGTATAAATGATATAATGAGTTACGAAAAGAAAAACTTCAAGGGGGATAATATGCTTTATAATGAATTTAAATCGCTCAAGCTCTCGGCGCTTGGAATGGGCTGTATGCGTTTGCCCTGTATTGGCGGAGACAATTCAGCGATAGATATGGAGGCCTCACGCGAGATGTTGGCGTACGCCATAGAGAAGGGAATAAATTATTTCGACACCGCTTGGGGGTACCACAACCAGCAGTCGGAGCGCGCTATGGGAGAGCTTCTCGGGGAATACCCGCGAGACAGCTTTTATCTCGCGACGAAGTTCCCGGGGTACGATTTGAGTCTTATGAAGAATCCGCCCGCTATATTTGAGGAGCAGCTCAAGCGTTGCCGTACCGATTATTTTGATTTTTACTTATTCCACAATGTTTGTGAGAAGAACATTGACGGTTATCTCAACCCCGAGTTTGGAATATTCGAGTATCTTATGGAGCAGAAGCGGATAGGCAAAATAAAGCATCTCGGATTTTCGACACACGGAAGTCTTGGCACTATGAAGCGTTTTCTTGATGCTTATGGCGCGGAGATGGAGTTCTGTCAGCTTCAGGTGAACTGGCTCGACTGGGATTTCCAGAACGCCAAGGCGAAGATAGAGCTTGTCGGCTCGTACGGTATCCCCGTATGGGTAATGGAGCCCGTGAGGGGCGGCTCACTTGTCAAGCTTGAGCCCGAGTATGAGGAGAGGCTACGCGCTCTCCGTCCCGAGGCTACTATGGCGGAGTGGGCATTCAGATTTTTGCAGGGACTGCCCTCGGTGAAAATGACTCTTTCGGGAATGTCGAATTTTGAGCAGCTTAAGGAAAATATAGAGACTTATTCCGAGGAGAAGCCGCTCTCGGAGCGGGAGACAGAGGTGTTGCTTGGAATCGCGAGGGAGAAGATAGCCAAGACGGCGCTTCCTTGCACGTCCTGCAGATATTGCACCGAGTATTGTCCTCGCCAACTTGACATTCCGTGGCTCATCGAGCTTTATAACGAGCACGTATATTCGGGCGGCGGATTTATCGCGCCTATGGCACTCTCGGCGGTGGATAAGGATAAGCTGCCCTCTGCCTGTGTTGGCTGCCGTGCCTGTGAGAACGTATGTCCGCAGGGTATAAGGATAAGCGAGATGATGTCGGATTTCACAGAGAGGCTCGGAAAATGAGCGATGTCAGCAGAGCAAAGGCGGAGCTTATCCGCGGAGGATATACCTGTGTGCTGATAAAGGGAGAGAGAAAATACCTCTCGCAAGAGAGGGGCGTGAAGCCGCTTGTCGGGTGGCTGGAGAGCGGAGAGGAGCTTCGCGGATGCTTTGCGGCTGACAAGGTGGTCGGAAAGGCGACGGCGTTTCTTTATTGCCTTGCGGGAGTAAGCGCTCTGTATGCCTCTGTGATAAGCGAACCCGCTCTGCGAGTTCTCAAGAGCGCGGGTATTCACGTGGAATATGACACTCTCGTGCCGAACATTATAAACAGGCGCGGCGACGGAATATGTCCGTTTGAGCTTTCGGTGCTTGGCATTGAGGAGGCGGATGCCGCCTATGCGGAAATTCTTCGCAAAATGCGGGAGATGGGGATTAGATAGAAGATTCTTGTCTTTTGATATATTTTGAATTTTTATAATATTTATCTGCCGAAAACTGTTGAAAAAGTGGGAAAAGTGTGTTATAATTGTTCTATGATTTTTCTTACGGAGGCTTTTGCACTATGAAGAATATAGATTCAGTTGAGGCGCTTAACAGCAAAATCAAGCGCGTTATAATTACAAAGGAAGAGATAGCCGAGGCGATAAGCCGCGCGGGAAAGGAAATCGACAAGATATATGACGGCCGTCCCATTCTTCTTGTGAGCATACTTAAGGGCGCGTTTGTATTTATGGCGGACTTGTGCCGAGCTGTATCGGTTCCGTGCGAAATCGGATTTATGTGTGCCAAGAGCTATTATGAGGGCACGGTTTCCTCGGGTGTGGTTCAGATTACTATGGACCTCGACAGAGATATCAGCGGATACCACGTTGTAATCGTTGAGGATATTATCGATACGGGCAGAACCCTTAACGATATTGTGAATCTTCTTAAGGCGAGAAATCCCATTTCCATGCATGTTGTTACCCTGCTTGATAAGCCCGAGAGAAGAATAGTCGACTTCAAGGCAGACATTTCATTGTTTACTATTCCCGATTATTTTGTTATCGGATACGGACTCGACTGTGGAGAGTATTTCAGAAATCTTCCGTACATAGCCGAGTACGAGGACAGAGACTGATATCTGTTTTCAATATTGTAAATTTAAATATTCAGTCAAACCCCGAGATATCTCGGGGTTTGATTAGGTTTTTATGATTTTGGGAGTATAATTTGCGGTGAGAAACAAGAGCTTATCCAAGGATTTCACACAAGGAAATATCACAAGGCAGTTGATTCTCTTTTCACTACCGTTTATGGCGTCGAACGCCCTGCAGGTTTTATATAGTACGATAGATATGGTTATCGTCGGCAAATACGTGGGAACGGCGGGACTTTCGGCGGTGTCGTTGAGCAGTCTTATCGTGAATTTTGCCACGATGGTATGTCTCGGCTTTTCAAATGCGGGACAGGTGCTTCTCTCACAGGCGCTCGGCGCTAAAAAGCGCAAGGAAATGAACGACATTATCGGAACGCTTTTCAGCTTCAGCGTGATTCTCTCAATTGTTCTTTCGGGCGTGATGCTTCTGGTGCGTAAGGGTATACTTTATCTTATGAACGTTCCCGCCGAGTCCTACGATATGGCGATGGACTATCTCGTCATCTGCGGTGCGGGACTGATATTCACGGCGGGGTATAATATGGTCTCGGCGGTGCTTCGCGGAATGGGAGACGCCAAGCGTCCGTTTCTTTTTATCGGCATAGCCTCGGTGGTAAATCTGGTTCTTGATATTGTATTTACCGGCTTTCTCGGTTGGGGAGTCGCGGGTGCGGCTTGGGCGACTATTATCGGTCAGGCGGTGTCCTTCCTTTTCTCTCTGTTTTATCTTTTCTGGCGCAGAGAGGAGTTTGGGTTTGACTTCAAGCGTGAGAGCCTTCGTCTCAACCGTAAATACGTGGGAATGATAGTGAATCTCGGAACGCCTATGGCGATACAGTCGGGATTTATCAATCTCTCAATGCTCTTTGTGAATTCTATGATA
>JAFTHJ010000265.1 GCA_017457465.1 Clostridia bacterium
ATGTATATGGATGTCGGACTTGACACAGGCAATATGATACTCAAGGACGAGGTCGCTATCGAGGAAAACGACAATTTTGAGGACATACACGACAAGCTCGGCAAATGCGGAGCCGAACTGCTTGTGAAAACAGTTGAGCGGATAGCCGAGGGTACCGCTCCGTCTGTCCCACAGGACGACTCTCTCTCGACCTACGCCGCAAAGATAGAAAAGAGCGACTGCCTTATAAATTTTGACACCGATGCAAAATCGGTTCACGACCTCATCAGAGGTCTGTCCCCTATCCCCCTCGCCTTCACCCATACTCCCGACGGAAAACTGCTCAAGATACTTGAGAGCAGATACGAGCCGAACCGCGCGAGTGACGCGGAGGCGGGAACGGTCATCTCGCTCGACGGAGGAGATATCACCGTGGCCTGTCGCAAGGGAGCAGTCAGACTTTTGCGTGTGCTTCCCGAGGGCAAAGGACGAATGAGCGCCGCCGACTTCATAAGAGGAAGAAAGATAGCGCTCGGAGATATTCTCAAATAATCTTATTTTCAAGCCAGAAAGGAGAAGAAAATGCTTTTCGGTTGGTTTTATTATGACTGGACAATTCTTCTCGTGCTTCCCGCGCTCATTGTTTCTGTATGGGCGCAGATAAACGTAAGCACGACCTTCAATAAATATTCTAAAGTTTCGACCTACAAAGGAATAACGGGAGCTGACGCCGCTCGCCGTGTGCTTGACGCAAACGGTCTTCACGACGTTAAAATAGAGCATATACGCGGAGAGCTTACCGACCACTACGACCCGAGAGCCAACGTCATTCGCCTCTCGGACGCGGTATATTCAAACACGAGCGCGGCGGCGGTCGGCGTTGCCTGTCACGAGGCGGGACACGCGGTACAGCACGCGCGCGGATATTTCCCTATAAAAATACGCTCTGCGGTAATCCCCGCCACAAAATTCGGCTCTATGCTCGCGATTCCGATATTTATGATAGGACTTCTGTTTGCGGCGGAGCCCCTGCTTCTCGCGGGTATACTTCTCTACACGGTTGTAGCGTTCTTCCAGCTTATCACGCTCCCCGTGGAGTTCAACGCCTCCGCAAGAGCTATGAGCGCTATCAAAAGCTCGGGAATGCTTAACCCGCAGGAACACGCGGGAGCGAGAAAGGTACTCACCGCCGCGGCTATGACCTATGTTGCCGCGCTTCTCTCCTCGCTCCTCACTCTCCTTCGTCTGCTCATTCTCGCGGGTGGCAGAGGAAGAAGACGCTGATTCAGAGAGATTTATACCGTGTATAACAAACCTCAATAACCCACAAAGGAAATCATTATGACGGCAAGACAGGTTGCTATGAGCGTTCTGCTCAAATGCGAAAAATCAAATCAATATTCAAATATAGCAGTCGACCACGCCCTTGCCGACAGCTCTCTCTCGGGTGCCGACCGCGGACTCGTATCGGCACTTGTTTACGGTGTCACCGAGAGGCGTATCACGCTTGACTACTATATCTCTCACCTATCCTCGCGCCCACTCGCCGAGATAGACAGAGAGGCTTTGTGCGCCGCGCGTATGGGCTTGTATCAGCTGATATATATGGACAGAATTCCCCCTCACGCCGCGGTAAACGAGACAGTATCGCTCTGCCGCAGAAGCTTTTCGGGATTTGTCAACGCGATTCTCCGCGCATATATGAGACTTGATTCTCCGATACCCCTGCCCGACAGAGAGAGGGAGACCGCGGAGTATATCTCGGTGCGCTATTCGGTCTGTCTCCCACTTGCCAATAAGCTTCTTTCGGTCTTCGGCACAGAGAGAACAGAGAGTCTGCTTGAGGCAACCTTTGAAACTCCGAAAACCACGCTCCGAGTCAACACACTCAAAATATCGCGCGAGGAACTCGCGAAAAATATCCCCGACTGTGAGCTGACGGCACTCTCCCCAAACGGAATCAAAACAACGGGCGGTGTGCGTGAGCTGTACGGTTTTGATGACGGACTGTTCTTCGTTCAGGACGAGGCGTCACAGATTTGCGTGGGCGCACTCGGCGCCGAGCGCGGACAAACCCTTGTCGATGCCTGTGCCTGTCCCGGCTCAAAAAGCTTTGGCGCGGCGATAGATATGGGAAACGAGGGCAGAGTGCTCTCCTTTGACCTCCATAAAAACAAGCTTTCTCTTATCGTATCGGGAGCGCAGAGACTGGGCATAAATATAATAAGCGCCGATGTAAGAGACGGACGGAGCTTTATCACCGAGCTTGAGTCGGGTGCCGACAGGGTGCTGTGCGACGTTCCCTGCTCGGGCTTCGGAGTTCTGGCGAAAAAGCCCGAATTGAGATATAAAAATCCCGCCGAATCAGAGACGCTCCCCGATATCCAACTCGCGATACTTAAAAACTGCTCGAGATACGTCCGCGAGGGCGGAATTCTCGTTTACTCAACCTGCACTATCCTCCCCGAGGAAAACGGGGAAAATATAAAAAGATTTCTCGCCGAAGCGCCCGAATTCGAGCTTGAGAGCTTCGATTTTGGCGGACTGTGCTGCAAGAGCGGAATGATAACGCTCTACCCCGACACAAACGGAACCGACGGATTTTTTGTGGCGAGAATGAAGAAAAAGCAGACCAATGTCTGACTTGGGAGACACACTATGGAAGAAAACAAAAAGGACCTGCTCTCTCTCGACCTGCCGGAGCTGCAGCAGCTTCTCCTGTCACTGGGAGAGCCGAAATACAGAGCCGAACAGCTCTTCGTTCAAATGCACCGCGGCATATCGCCCGAGGATATGACCAATATCGGAAAGGCTCTAAAGCAGAAGCTTTCCGAGGTCGCGTATTTCCATCTGCCGTCAATCGAGAAAAAGCTTGTATCGGCTATCGACGGTACGGTGAAATATCTCTTCGCTATGCGGGACGGAAACTGCGTTGAGAGTGTCGTTATGAAATATAAGCACGGAAACACTATATGCATCTCCTCTCAAGTGGGCTGCAGAATGGGGTGCGCGTTTTGCGCCTCGACTATCGGCGGCAAGGTTCGCGACCTGCTTCCCTCCGAGCTGCTCGGACAGATAATCGCCGCGCAGAACGACGGCGGAGAGCGTATCTCGAACGTCGTTATGATGGGAATAGGTGAGCCGCTTGACAACTATGACAACGTGATGAAATTCCTTCGCCTTGTGGGTGACGAAAAGGGACTGAACATAGGCTATCGCCATATATCGCTCTCAACCTGCGGCGTGGTGGATAAGATAAAAAGACTCGCCGAGGAGAATTTTCCGATAACACTTTCGATATCTCTCCACGCGTCGGACGACGAAACCCGCTCCTCTATTATGCCTATAAACAAAAAATGGAACATAGATGCCCTGCTTGACGCCTGTCGCGATTATTTTGCGAAAACAGGACGGAGAATATCCTTTGAATACACGCTTATCGCGGGTAAACACGACTCTGTAGCGGCGGCAACAAGACTTGCCGAGCTGCTCAACAGACGGCTTCGCACGAGAAGCGAGACTATGCCGATACACGTCAATCTCATTCCCGTAAACGAGGTCAGTGAGAGCGGATTTACCCACTCGGGAAAGGACGCGGTCGATAAATTCGCCGCGACGCTCAACAAAAAGGGCATACGGGCAACCGTTCGGCGTAAGCTCGGAGCCGACATAAACGCCTCCTGCGGTCAGCTGCGACGCGCTCACGAGGATAACAAAAAGGATTAAGCTAAATTGACCTTACATAAAACAAGGAAGGTCAATAAATGAAATACAAAATAATTTCGTCAGCAAAGGTCCACACAAGGAATTTGAAAAAGAAAAAGGTATTCAGGGCAACGGGAGATATAGGAGCCCGAAGAGAAAGCGCTCTGCCTACGGAAGACTCCGAGCTGTTTGGCTTCGGTTACTTTTACGAGCCGCTCTCCGAGCCCGAAAAGTCTCTTGTCCCGCTCTCGCCGCGCAAAAAGAAAAGGCGTGTTTTCCGCCGCATAGCCAAAGCGCTCGTGCGCGGAGCTTCGACTCTTTTTGGCGCTATACTCGGAACAATTTTAAAAACACTCGCGCGTATCCGCAAAAAAATAGAGCAAAAAAAGGAACACCCTCATCTTCTCCCCGCTCTGGGCGGGGCGTTGTGCGCCGCGCTTGTAATAGCCGCACTGTCAGCGGGAGTTGTGATATACAAGCTCTTTGTCGAGGACTATTTCGGAAGCTACTACACCGTCGCCGTCCCCGATTTTGTGGGGGCAGTCTATCCTGACACCGATATATTTTCCGAGACCGAATACTGCAATATCACAGTGAGCTATGAATACGACTCGGAGAAGCCCGAGGGAACAGTCATCTCGCAGATGCCGCCCGCGGGTGTGCAAAGGCGAGTCTATTCAAACCGCAGCCTCTGCAACGTAAATTTAGTGGTGAGTCTTGGCGAACGCACGTTTACAATGAACGATTATGCCGACCACACGCTGCGCGAAGCCATACTTGAGCTTAAAAAGGAAGCCGTGAGATTCTCGGTAGTAAGGGAGTATTCCAACACGGTCGGAGAGGGACGGATAATCTCAACATCCCCCGACGTCGGCGAGATATTCTCCTGTGAACAGACCGTAACTCTGCGGGTAAGTATGGGGCGCGAGATAATTTATGTCAGTGTCCCCGAGCTTTACGGAATGACAGAAAGCCGAGCCGAGGCGGTGCTTCGGGCATCGGGACTTACGACAGGAAGCATAAGCTATGCCGTATCCGAGGAGCCGAGAGGAACCGTCATCTCACAGAGCATCACCCCATATTCAAGCGTGAGAGAGGGAGAGGCGGTATCATTCACCGTAAGCGCGGGTGTCGCCTACAACGAAAAGCTTGGCCCCGACCTCGACGGTCTGACTGTAGAGGAAGCCCGTTCTAGACTTGCCGAGTATGGACTTGTGTGCGGAAATATATACGCCGTGGCAAACGGCGCTCCGTCGGGCACGGTCATTGCCCAGTCACCCATCCCCGAAACCCCTATCACCTCGGGACTCGTTTCGGTGGATATTTATGTGAGTTCGTAAAAATCTGCCCGAGGGCAGTCAAAATAAGTGAGACAAAGATGGAAAATACCTTAAAAGGAAAAATAATAAAGGGCGTAGGAGGGCTATATTCGGTAAGAATATGCGCCCCCTCGTCCGAGATTGACGGAACGCTCGTCAGCTGTCGGGCAAAGGGAGCCTTCAGGCATAGCAATACCACGCCTCTGGCGGGAGATAATGTCCTGCTCCTCCCCGCCGATAGCTCTGCCGAGGGCGGATATGTTATCGCCGAGATAATCGATAGGCGCAATTCTCTTATCCGACCGCCCCTCGCCAATCTCGATTACATATTCGTGACTATGGCGGCGGCGCACCCCCAGCCGATACTTACGACTGTGGACAAGCTTATATCTATTGCCGAGCATAACAAAATAGAGCCGATAATCGTTATCACAAAGAACGACCTCGACTCAAGGAGCGCCGAAAACATTTCGGAGATATATAAAAAATCGGGCTTTACCGTATTCACGGTAAGCTCGGTAACAGAAGACGGAGTCGGACAGATACGCGACTTTATCAAAAAGAATCTCGTTGGAAAGACAGCCGCGTTTGCGGGTGCTTCGGGTATCGGAAAATCGACTCTTATGAACGCGCTTTTCCCCGACCTCGCGCTCGTAACCTCCGAGATAAGCCGAAAAATAGAGCGAGGCCGCCACACGACGCGTCAGGTCGAGCTATTCCCGCTCTCAAAGGAGAGCGACAGCGGTTATATCGCCGACACTCCCGGCTTTTCAATGCTCGATTTTGAACGCTTCAATTTCTTTGAAAAGGAAGACCTGCCGCTTACTATGCGCGAGTTTGTGCCGCTTATCGGTCAATGCCGTTACACAAAATGCTCTCACACCAAGGAGGAGGGCTGCGCAATAGTTGAGGCGGTGAAGCGCGGAGATATTCCGAAATCGCGCCACGACAGCTTCCTTGAGATATATGAAACCCTCAAGGCGAAGAAAAAATGGTAATATAGGAGAGTTTTATGAAGGCTTTTATATACACGGGCGGAAAGATATACCCCGACAATATAACCGAGCATCCCAAATCGGGGGACTTGCGTATAGCCGCCGATTCGGGCTACCGTAACGCCAAGCTTCTTGGCGAGAGAGTCGATATCGCGCTTGGCGATTTTGATTCGCTCGGAGACGGAGTATCGGAGCTTCCCGAGGGAATTGAAAAAATAACCGTACCCGCGGAGAAGGACGAGACAGACACCCAGCTCGCGGTAAGCACGGCAATCTCGCGCGGAGCTGACGATATCGTTATAATCGGCGGTATCGACGGCAGACTTGACCACGCCCTGTCAAACCTCGCTATCCTTGAGGCAATGAGCGAGGCGGGGATTCATTGTGTGATGACCAATGGTCAAAACCGTGTGCGCTACATAAAGTCAACAAGTACACTGATAGCGCGGAGCGGTTTTGATTACCTGTCTGTCATAGCCGCCGATGATACTGTCAAGGGCGTAAGCGTTGAGGGTTGCAAGTATCCGCTCACGGGAGCAAAGCTCTCGCGCAAATTTCAGTATGCCGTCTCGAATGAAATAGTGGGCAATTGCGCCCTTATCTCTGTCAAGCGCGGCGGAATATTCATAATCGAAAGCAAGGATGTTTAACCGCCACAGGCTGCGGAATATGCGAGGGGGACTTTACAAAAGTCCCCCTCGCGCTCACTTCAAAAACCTTAAAGAAGGGATAGCTTAATCCATTTTGTTAATTTACTTGAAAATCCACAAAATTACGCCATAGACGGCACCCGCGAGGGTACCGTAAAGAAGAACAGGCCCCGAGACAGTGAAAATTTTAGCGCCGACACCGAGAATAAATCCCTCGGATTTACTGTCTATCGCGGGAGAGACAACAGAGTTGGCAAAGCCCGTGATAGGCACGAGTGTTCCCGCCCCCGCGTGTTTGGCAATCTTGTCGAAAACGCCTACCGCGGTGAGTATCACGGCAATAAGGATAAGCGTGACAGAGGTGAGCGTCCCCGCCGTCTCCTCATCAAGCCCCAAAAGCTTACCGTAAATATCGGAAAATCCCTGCGCAAGCGCACAGATAAATCCGCCGAACAAAAACGCCTTTATGCAATCCTTGACGATAGGCGATTTCGGCGCGTGAGCCTGTGCGTATTTTTCATATTTTTTCTTATCTATGTTCATTTTTCCCTCCGATTGAAGCACTTTTTATTATTTTTTCTCCTGCAGAGGGGTTTTATCCGTACTATATTTAATTTTTCCTCACGCGCAAATTTTTTGTTTTTTTCAATTTTTAAATCAATTTCCAAAGTATATTGACTTTTTTCGAGTTTTCTGCTAAAATTATTGTTGAACCGAAACACTCTCGGTTGTATTTTACATCAATGCAAAAACTTATCTCAAGGAGAACGGATATATGAAAAAATTCGAGATATCGGGGCTTATCATTTCCAAAATAAACGACATCTATTCCTTTAAGCTCAAAAAGCACACAGAGGCGAAGGCAAGGCTTCTCCACTCCGTGCTTATCGTCAGACAGGCAGGTGTCTCTGTCTACACGGTCGGCAAAAAGGAATTCACGGTCGATACCTCGAATATTCTCTTTCTCCCCGCGGGAACCGAATACGAGCTTGACGTTGAAAAGTTCGGAACCTGTACGGTAATAGAATTTGATGCCGCTAATCCCGCAGACGAGCTTTCCCCCTGTGGATTTTTCATTTCGTCAGACAAGGATATCAACAAGGCGGTTTTGAATGTCTCTCATTTCTGGGCGCTCAAGGGCCCCGCGTATCACTCAAAATGTCTTTCCGAGATATACGACGTTATAACACGCATATCGAACGAAAGCTCATTTAATTCCACTCTCGCGGGTAAATACGGAATGATACACAGGTCGGTGAAGTATATCGAGACGAATTACGCCAACCCCGACCTCTACACTCCTCAACTTGCAGAGATGTCGGGTATGGGCGAGACCTA
>JAFTHJ010000020.1 GCA_017457465.1 Clostridia bacterium
CCTGATGGTAACATCACCTCGGTGAATGGTTTTTTGTACCCTTTTTTACATCAGTTATAGTATAGCATAAAAGGTGAGAAAAGCAGGTTTGAAGTGAACAGGAATATTACAAAATCTGGTGAGAATTTCTGTATTCGCTTGGGGATTCGCCTGTATGGTATTTGAAGAATTTAACAAATTTATTGGCGGAAGATAGTCCTATCAGTGCAGCGATTTTTTCGCATGAATAGTTTGTCATCTGCAAAAGGCTTTTTGCGGTTGTAAGCTTTTCCTCTATTATCAATTTCTTTATATTTGAACCGCTGCATTCTCGGATTATTCGTCCAAGATAATCTTTGTTATAGTTCATCGCATCACTTATTTTCCCGACTGTAAGCTCCTCACTGACATGTTTGCTTATGTATTTACATATGTGGTCGTATATCTGTCGCTTATTTTCGTCGGTGATTATGTGTCTGTTAACCTCGTCAAGTATTAGCATAAGCAGGGAATCGTAGTAATAATGAGGTTTACTGCGGTGTACCACATGAGAATTAAGTTGATAAAACATCGGAGTTATCGCACTTGATGCCTTGGCGGTAACATAACTTGACGAAAGATTGAAGAAAATAAAATCGTTACATTCAAAGGTTATCATCCATATTGTACTTGATGAAGAGAGTTCTTTTGCAGAAACAATGGTGTTGGGTGCAAGTAAAAGGATGGTATCTCGTTCCAAAATAATGTTTTCTTTTTTGTTTATACGAAAGCTTACGCACCCGTCAGAAACGAGGATGAGGCAATATCTCATAACCATATTGTCCTTCCATACCCACGAGGCGCTTTGTGTCGTGATTTTCGCACAATCATAAAACGCCATATCCACAAACTCTTTGTCACGCCTGTAAGTATCGTCAGTTTTCATTATCTTGATCATAAGGCTCTCCTTTCAAGGAAATAATTGGTACTTGCATTTCTTTTGCTTATATTATATACTTAATTCGCTCTGATGTCAATAGAAGCAATCAATAAAGCTGTTTGTGAAAAATGACGAACACAAGACCAAGAAAAAAGTCGTGTTTTCGCACTTTCGTTTTGCTTTCTCACTTGTTTTTTGCACTGCTGTTTGCTATACTTAAATAGCAAGATGTGTATTTGTGCGCATTTTAATTTCTGAAAAAGGGGATTTTTATAAAGATTTATGACGATAGTTATAGAGAAAAAGTATATAGTTGTTCCTATTAATAACAATGCAACATCAAAAAAGCTATGTTTTTATGATGGTATAGGGAACGAGAAACGGCTTGTAATGGATTTTGACTGTAAAATAGACATTTTTTCCCCACAGTATATGGCGTACATAGATGTGTCAAGACATATTGGGCGTAAATTCTCATACGATACCATTCCACATATCGAATTCAGCATAGAACAAAGCGATGAAAGAAAACTTGACGGACTATACAAAGAAAATTACCGTCCGTTGATACATTTTACGCCCGAAATAGGTTGGATAAACGATCCTAACGGAATGATAAAATATCAGGGCGTTTACCACATGTTCTATCAGTATAATCCCTGCGGAACAGAATGGGGCAATATGCACTGGGGACATGCGACGAGTGTTGATCTGTTGCACTGGAAAGAAAAAGACATAGCTTTGTTTCCTGATGATATGGGAACTATGTACTCGGGCTCGGCTATCGAAGATGTTCACAATGTAACGGGTTTGCAAGAGGGAGAGGATGCGCCAATGCTTCTTTTCTATACGGCGGCAGGCGATAGGAATATGCTCTCTATGGGCAAAGGCAGAACTCAATGTCTTGCTTATTCAAACGACGGCGGAAAGACCTTTAAAAAATACGCCGGCAATCCCGTTATAGGTCATGTAGTAGGCTACAACAGAGACCCGAAGATAGTTTGGGTTGAGGAAATAAACAAATACCTCATAGTTCTTTATCTGCATGAAGAAAAGTACGGACTTTTTGTGTCCGAAAATATGATAGATTGGACGCTTTTGCAGGAGATAAAGATAGCCAATGAATCGGAGTGCCCTGATATATACAGTTATAGGGTGGCGGACAAAAATTATTGGGTGCTTATCGGAGCATCGGATAAATATATTGTCGGAGTATTCAGAGGCGGAAGATTTGTTCCGCAAACGCAGGAAAGACAGTTGAGTTATTCTCCGCACAGCTATGCGGGGCAAAGCTTTTCCGGAATTGATGATGGCAGAGTTATCCGTATGGTGTGGCAAAAGTTGAAAATGCCGTGCGTACGAGTACCGCATCAAATGAGTATTCCAATGGAAATGAAGCTAAAGGTAAGTGATATGGGCTGCTTTCTTACGGCGTATCCCGTTGAGGAGATAAAGCAACTTTATGTTGATGCAGAGGTAATATCAAACAGAATACTTGACGAGCCTATTGAGATAAGGCTTGATAAGGCCGCTTATGATATTCATATCGTCGCGGATTACGATGGAAATATGAAGCTTGAGCTGTTTGGTCATACCCTACATATAAATACGCAGGACGACTGCATTACTTTCGGTAAAATAAAATTACCAATAAGTAGCGACAGAGAGACTGTTGACATACGTATCGTGGTTGACAGCTGTTCCTTTGAGGTATTTGCCGACGAGGGGCGCTTCTGTGCAACTATGTATGCAGTGTGCGATTACAATCTCCCGTATATGAGGGTGTCGGCAGATACCATCGTAAACATCAGAGCATTGTCCTGCTACAAACTATCTCCTATACATAAGGAGGTGGAGCAGACATAAAACGTGTGGCGTATCCTAAAAAACAAAAAAGAAAAACGAGAAAAGGAGAATTAACTGATATGAAAAAGTATCAAATACCCGTCATGGAGACGATTGTATTTTCAACAGAATCAATTATGTCGGCAAGTGGTAACGAGCCTGATGTATTATTTGACGCTTCGTTGCTTGATGATGGATTCGGAGACGGAGGTAACGGATGATGAAAAAGATTTTAAGTATTGTTTTGATAATATGTATGCTTGCGTCGTTGGTGTGTATGTTTTCAATTAACACGGCTGCAACCGATGA
The DNA here is from genome assembly GCA_017457465.1 of Clostridia bacterium. Lineage (GTDB taxonomy): Bacteria > Bacillota > Clostridia > Oscillospirales > CAG-272 > HGM12713. The sequence goes on from JAFTHJ010000020.1 coordinate 3,053, forward strand.
ATGGACTTTTGTAGATCTTTCCGCGGCAAAGAAATTCGCAGGTAACAATGTTGATAATTCGGCTGGCGGAACGTGGTCCTTCAGTAATGACGGATGTATGGCAACGCTTACGCCTTCGTCAACAGTTGCATATAATGTGGGACTCTATGACACTGAACATACTCTCGAAAAGGGAAAGGAATATGTTATCAGTGTTGATATGAAATTTAGTAAGTCTTACTATTCCTCGGGAACTACCGTTGATGGCACGGCGTCCCTTAGCAATGCGCTTATTTTCGGCATCAATGGTGTTAGTGATACTGTAACGCCTTGGAACGCAAATAGTGGAGCAAGCTGCTATGCGGCAATGTTTTCCAGATCTAATACAAAGGCGAACGCCAACATTTTGAGAGTTTTCCAAATAGCTAAAACCAAAGGTCAGGTTGAGGCGAACACCAAAATGGGGACGGATGCGATGGAGGCTGCAAAATCCTCTACCGATTGGATAAATGTTCAGATTCATGTAACAAAGAACGGTACATTCCATGTTTATTTTAACGGCACCTATGTAAGTGGCTCGGTTGAGAAGGCATACTGGAACGGCGGACATATCGGAGTTGTTACTCACACGGCAAGAAGCACGGACCCCGTATCCTTCCAGAACTTGAAGTTCAAGGAAATTACCAATAAGGTGTCATCCGATAACAATATCGCCTCTGCGTATTGGAACGATGTTGATATATCGGGGCTCACAAGCACATATATCAGCGGAACATGGACATATAACGAAGGCGTTCTTACCGCAACTGCAGCTCCCAGCAATAATGTTAATATGACTTCGGTAAAGCTTGACGCCGGAAAGGCATATACCATCGAAATGGAAGCTCGCTTTGAGGAGGCTTATAAGGACGCAACAACCGATAGTAAGGGCATTGGTCTTGTTTTTGATTCTGCAACAAATGTAAGTAAAAGTGCTTGGGGAACCAATGATAGATATTGCGCCATGGTTGACCGTAGCGCTACAACTGCAATCGGTGCAAGTGTATTTGGCGGCGGTGTCGGTGCAAAGTATATATCATCAACCAGAAGATACGACATAGGAAGAGCGCTTACTGCTGACGAAAAAGCAACTACAGATTGGTTGAAGCTTCGCGTCACTATGGACGAGCGTGGTTCTGTCACATTCTACCTCAACGGTCAACAGGTAGGTCAAACACTTGATGCTAAAAATAACGGCGGATATCTGGGAATTATCGCTTATAACGCGACCTCAAAGGTTCACTTCAGAAACCTTCGCTACACAGAGGGCATCGTTGATGAGAATAAGGTCGACTACATTGGCACATCTGTCAGAATAGACGAGTTCTCTGGTATCCGTGTTAAGTCTGCTATTTCCGCAGAGCTTACGAGTGCAACTGTTGCAGAAGACGGCTTCAAGGTTGTTGAGTACGGTACTCTTGTTGCTAAAGCTGATAACTACAAGACAACTGCTATGACGGTTGGCGCTGCGGGTGTTCAGAAGGCTATTGCTTACAATGCTACTACCGATACCTATTTTGAGAGAAATGAGAACGAAACGGTTTATACCATAGTTCTTCATAACATATCCAACATAAATCAGGAGTACGCGTTCAGAGCTTACTATGTAGTTGAGTACGCTGACGGTACAACCGAAACATTCTATCAGACTTATAACGGTTCTTATAATCTTGTTAAGTCTTTAAGCGGTGTTGCTACTCAGATCAAGGCTGATCCCAACGCAACCGAAGACGAACTTGCATACGCAAATAAAATTCTTGGTAATTAAACTATGAGAAAAAAACTGTTATCTGCGATAGCAATGCTTTTATTACTTTCTGGCATTGCGTTATTCGCATCATGTAATGATGACAGTACGGACGATACTCATATATCGGTCTCCTCGTCAGAGGAGACCGATGCCGAGGGTACTTCATCGGAAATTACAGACGAAAGTAATGATATAAACGAAGATGAAACAACATCGGACACGACCAAATCGGAGACTACCGTTGCTACAACAGGTGGAGAGAACTGGTCACAGGACAGAAAATAATCTTCCGAAAGGAGATTTGTATGTTAAAAAAACTTTTTTCAATTATTCTCGTTGTAATTATGCTCGCGTCTGCGTGCATTTTCGTATTTGCTGACGATGAGAATAATACACCAACGATGACGACAACGACTGTTTATCAACAGAACTTTGATAATACGACAATAACGGATGCGGGGCTTGTGAATCTTTCAAGCAACACACCCACAACACAAATAAATAATAGCAGACTTGAAATTACCG
>JAFTHJ010000021.1 GCA_017457465.1 Clostridia bacterium
TGCTCGAAATACCGTCTTCATCAAAGCTTACGACAGACTTGTATGCGTATGTAGCCTCGCCGTTGATGTTCTCGGGAAGATAGGAAGGCTCTTGGGTATTGGGGTCTATTGTTGTCTCGAGTGTGCTGGATTCGTCACCTGTGCCGTCACCGCCGTCGATAGCGCCTATTGCCGCTGTCATAAGTGCGAGTATGAACAGCAATGATAATGTTATAGCCAATATTTTTTTCATAATAATCCTCCTTTTAACCGTTGTTATTTATAATAATGAAGAAAACTGTATTTTAGTCAACAATTCCGAATGCTTCTTCAAGGTCGTCTATCGCGTTGTTGTATTTAGTTTCATTTCCGTTCCACTTACTTCCAAATACGCCGCTCAACTTTGCAGTGATAAGCTCACGCATGATAAGACCTATCTTGTTAACAGACTTGGAGTATATCCAACCTGTGTCTATCTTTACGTTGTCAATAACGATGTCAAGCATCTGACCTGAAGTTGTGTCGCTCTGGTACTTAACCTTGAGCGCAACCTCGAACTGGTTGTAACGGCACTCGTCACTCTCGGAGAAGAAGCACTCAAAGGTAGCTCCTACCATTTCAAGTCTGTTCTCCGCAACTCCCGCGGAAACTCCGTATACCGAGAAAAGGTCGTGGCAGTATGAATAATACTGGTCCTGATTGGTATCCCATTTAGGCATAGGAATGATTCCGTATTCAGCTTCCATATTTCTCATATTAGCGTCCTCGCAGGCTGCCATTCTGAGTGTTGTGAAGAGCGCCTGATTATTTGCGAACATCTTTGCCTGAGTTGCAAACTCTCCGTCATCCGACTCGTGAGGTGCGCAGTATACATCAGGGTTGGTGTAAACAAGGTCGTAGATAAGGTTATATGTAGAGGAAGCCTTATCAACATCACAGTCGAGGAAGAGCTTACCGTCAACGTCCATCGAAATGATGGAGAGGTCGAATGAGCTCCAGTAGGGGTCGATAGCGGTAACGGGGTTCATAACGAGTCCGTACGCGTCGCCCTCGTCCTTAACATCGGTCTCTGTTCCGATATCGTCATAGAGTCCCGCGATAAGCTCCTTCTGGTATGCTATCGTCCAGTTTCCGTCAAGAACGGTCTGGTAAAGGTCGGGAATCTTATTGTCGGCTGCAAGTTGCTTATTAAAGAATGTTACAAACGCGAACTTGATAAAGGTGATAGACGCGTCGCCCGTAGTTGTGTAGAGCTTGTTGTTTATCGTGCCCTTGAAATTGTAGTTCTGCGAGTAGTAAGTCTTTGTGAGGTCAATGTTCGGAACGTCGTAAAGGTTATAAAGGAAGCCCTCGGACGCAACGCCCATTGTGTGATACATATTGTTGATAGCGATATCGTAAAGTCCCGTTCCCGTCGTAACGTCCATCTTGACCTGCTCGGTAACACGGGCATAAGCATCTTCACCCGTCTTTCCGCCATCATCAAGCCGTGTGTTGATGATATTGACGCCAAGTCGACGCTCAACGTCCTTTTCACGGTTGTATACCGCTTCGTTGACGATATCGTCGGTGTTGTCGGCTTCAACCATTACTTCGTTCTTATACCAGTCGTGCGCTCTGGATACAAAGTTAACGTCAGCCCCCTTGTAGTTAAGATCTGTGGGAAGGTCATCACGGAAGGTCTCGCCCTCAACGGTCGAAACGGTGGTTTCCTCTCCCCCCTCCTCCTCGACCTTCTTACATGCGAGGCACAAGGGCATCAGCATCAGAAAGACGAGAAGAATTGCCGTAATTTTGAAAAATCTGCTCTTCAAAATTCCATCACTCTCCTTTTTTTAGTTTTGTATGTAACGCTACCAATGAATTCCAATTGTATCAACAATTGATATTATTAAGGCGTTAAAAACGGACGAATAACTAACAGTCCTCGCCTACATTATATCACATATGCAAATCAAACACAAGAAGATTTTCGTTTTTCGGATTTTTTTGGAGCATTTCACAATTTTCAAGTTGTTTTTTGGGAAAAGTCGTTCGTGCAAATTCAACTATTATATCAAAACAAGCTTCCAAAACCCACAAATGATGAATTTGCAAAAGAAAAATCCGTGTTTTTGATAAAAAATATTGACAATTTTATCATTATGTGATATATTTCTTTATGGAATATGAGCACAAAAAGTGCTAAAATACCGATTCCAGAGGTGGATTTTATGACAAAAAGGATAATTACTACCGCATCCATACGACAGAACAATCTGCACACCGTAATTCTTGCCATTCACAAGTACGGACCTATGTCAAAAAGAGATATTCAGGCCAAAACAATGTTGAGCTGGGGTTCTGTATGCACAATGGTAGAGGAGCTTGAGAAGCTTGGACTTATAGTTCCCTCGGGAAAATCGACGGGAAGTGTCGGACGCCGAGCCGTTTATTACGCTCTGAACACCAAAATCAACCATATTATAGGCATCGACCTCAACATTATGGGTATCACGGCTGTTCTTACCGACCTTCGTTACGGTATCCTCAAGCAGACCTTCCACCCTCTTAATATACTGACTTACAATAATGTAATCGAAACACTTTTCTCCGCCATATCCGAGCTGATTGATTTCGACGAAAAAGGCAATGTCATCGGAATAGGCGTCGCGGTTCAAGGTCAGGTCGACACCGAGCACGGAATCTCGCTTAAGCTCCCGCAGGTAAGCGAATGGAAGGATGTCCGCCTTACCGAGCTGATTGAAAAGAAATTTGATATAAAAACATTTATTATGCACGACCCCGACTGTATTATGGTTGCCGAGAAAATGCTTGAGCTTCAGAACGTCCCCGACGCCAACAATATTGCCCTGCTCCGTCTTGACAAGGGTATCGGTCTTTCCCTTTCAATCGACGGCGTGATAAGCACGGGCGGATATATCAGTGAGCTTGGTCACATATGTGTCAACAGTGACGGCCCCTTATGTATGTGCGGCAACCGCGGATGCTTAAAAACCTATGCCTCGGTCGACGGAATACTGCGGAGATATTACGAGCTTTCGGGCTCTCCCTACGACCCCAACGTGGATTTCAAGGCTCTCGCTCTGATGGCTGTTGAGGGCAATGAGATATGTCTTTCGATTTTTGACGATATGAGCAAATACCTCGGTATCGCCTTAAGCACACTTGTCAATATTCTTCCTATAGATACAATAGTTCTTTACGGAACTATGATTCAGGTCAAGGACCTTTTCGGAGACAAGATGCTTGAATATATGAGCCAACACATATTCTACAGAGTTAATCCCGTCACCGTTCGCTATTCCGAGCTCGACCTGAACGCTCCCGCTCTCGGCGCGGCTCTCGCGGTTTCGGATATCGTTATTAACTCTATGGATTTTGAGTAATACCAACGCTGCGTTGGATTATTAATAAAAAGCTTTTATTTTAACGGAGGAAAGGCTATGAAGCAAAATCAATTCAGGGAAAGAATCGACCTCGGTGGCACTTGGAAATTCCGCATAAACGGCGGAGATTACACCACTCGTACTGTCCCCGGCTCATACTTCTGTTCGGGCAAATCCGAATATCTGAAGGAGTTCAGGTTATCCGTTCCCGCGAAAAAGAGAGTTATTCTCACCACAGAGGGTATCAACTACAAGGGCGACCTTTACATAAACGGACATTTCCTTGGCTCTACTCTCCCCTACTGTCATTATTCCTACGATATTACCGAGTACCTCGAGGAAAACAACTCACTTCAGGTATTCGTTGAGGATATTACCGCGCCTTACGGTCCCGTTGACGGCTGGTGCTGCTACGGAGGCATAATCCGCGCGATATATCTTGAGATATGCCCCGAGACATTTATATCCGAGATATGGTTCAGACAGTCTCTCACCGATAACTTCACAAAGGCTGATGCCTCGGTTGAGCTGACCTGTGACGGCGCACTTGACGGTATCACGGCGCGCGTTGAGCTTTCGGAGGGCGGTGCCCTTCTCTCCTCCGCCGACGGAGACGCGGAAAAGCTCACATTCTCGCTTGATAACCCCAAGCTCTGGACACCGAAAACCCCGAATCTCTACGACCTGAAGGTGCTTCTCTCCAAGGGCGGAGAGTTTATAGATGAATACACGATGAAGGTCGGCTTCAGAGAGCTGAAAATGGACAACAAAAAATTCTATCTTAACGGCGAACCCTTCTTCTTCGTCGGTATCTGCCGTCACGACCTCGGCTCTCTTGAGCAGGGACAGACGCTTCCCGATGCCGATATTGAGCGCGACCTGCGAATGATAAAGGAGCTTGGCGCGAACTTTGTAAGACTCGTTCACTACCCTCACGACAAGAGAGTCGTTGAGATGGCAGACCGCCTTGGACTCTTCATAAGCGAGGAGTCGGGACTTTGGTGGTCGGATATGAGCAATCCCGCTATCACCGAAGGCGCTATCGAGGTGCTTTCAAGAACCATTCACCGTGACCGTAGCCACGCCTCGGTCGCTTTCTGGATGAGCTTCAACGAGTGTATCTTCACGCAGGAATTTCTCAACGCGTCGGTCGAAACGACGCGCCGTCTCGACCCCGACAGATACGTTTCGGGCGCTAACTGTATGTGCGCCGAGATGACAATTGAGATGTTCGACAAGGCGAATATAGACTTCTATACATTCCATCCCTATGGCCCCGGCGTATATCACGTCACAAGAGGCTCTCAAAACAAGACGCCTGGTCCCCAGACGCTTGACAACGTGTTTAAGGTATTTTCAAGCAAACCCTTGATAATCTCGGAATGGGGCGGTTGGCACGTTACCGACAACCCCGCCTGCTTCACAAAGTTCTGCAACAAGATGAAGGCGGCGCGCGACAAGGATATGCTCGCGGGTATGTTCTATTGGGCGTTTGCAGATATGTATGAGTTTAACCGCGATTCCGACTGCTGTGTTGACGGTATTCAGAACGAGGGACTCGTTACCGTTGACCGTAAGCCGAAGATAAACTATTACGCATATCAGAAATTTATAAGAGAGCTTGACACCAAGCCCGTACCGCCCTCTGAAATGATAATTCACGCCACGGCGGCTACAGGTGTTCTCGATTCGGAGGCTATCACGCTCGAATATCCCGACTGTGACGAGCAAAAGGAGGCTTGGAAACTCGCAACCGAGGATTCCAAGGCAAGTCGCGGAATATTCTATCACCGCAAATACCGCAGAATCGCAAAGGGACCAAGACTCCCCGAGAGTGCCACAAACGTAGGAAGCCTCAAGTTCAATTCGCTTAAGAAGCCGATAGTCATCAGCGAAAACTTCCCCTCATACACGGTAAATACCGACCTTAAGGGAGACAAGCTGGTCGTTCTCGGAAACGCGCTTTACTGTCTCGGTCAGCCTATTTACGGAGAGTTTGGCGAGGTTTGCGCGAATATGACCTTGAAATACGCCGACGGAACAGAGCAGATAATTCCTCTGCGAAACGGTATTGAGCTTCTCACTGTCGTTACAACATACGCGGCATCGGTCATCAATCCTATGTCCCCCGCGCTTACGAACGCGGTCACTTTCTCCTACGACAAAAACTATGAGAACTACAGAATCTACACGCTTTCGGTAGACCTCAAGAAGGATACCGCGCTCACAAGTGTGACTATCGACAGCGCAATGCCCGAGAGAGCTTTGCTGCTTTACGGTATGTCTGTCGTTAAATAATCACAAAAAATCGGGTGTCTCACTTAATTGTGAGACACCTCTTTTCTTTATAACAAAAAGCAAAAAGAAATAACCCTTGATTGCACATCCGCACAACCAAGGGTTATTTCTGTTCACTCTTGATATCTAACATCTTTTGTTATCCTCTCTTTCTTCGTCTACCTTTCGCTATCTCTCAACCCATCTTAAAACACAATCAACTTTTATTCTCTATGGAGAACTCCTCTTGTTTTTATGCGTATCGGTTCGCAAAAGGCGAATTTGCTTAATTAAGCGATATGCAAAGGCGTTGGCTTCTTATCGGCTTGAACCTATCTGCTACAATAAATCTATATAAACGCGTAACACCGCCGTGTTTTTCTCTCCTGACTCCCGTTCAAACCATCTCGTATTCTTTTTTGTCTGCCTGTTCCCTTGCATTGAAGTTGGGATTTATCTTCCCATTGGCGTCTTTCTTCCTTTCAAACTTTTAAAAATTTCACGCGGTACACTCAAAACTTAATGTCTCATTGGAGTAGCCCTTCCTTCAACATTTTTGGTTTTTGTGAAGTAGAAAATTTTGTTTCTCATAGGACTGTTCCTTTCCTATATCCGCATTAACGGGTACGGGATATTCAATTTTATTTTTACCCTTGAATGAAGAAGCTCTTACTTTGCCATTGGAGTGTACCTTCCTTTCTTCACCTATAGTATAGCAGATCGTCAAGGCTTTTGCAATAGGCAAAGTGCCAAAAGTTTTTCTCTTTTTTTTGTGTAAAAAATAGAAATTTCAATTTTGGTAAAAGTTTTTCTTTACAAACGCAAAAACATGTGATATAATAAATATATGGCTAAAAA
>JAFTHJ010000022.1 GCA_017457465.1 Clostridia bacterium
AAGGTTGATGCTAACATCACTCCTATTGGATATGTTCCCAACGCAGAGGATATCAACATTGAGGGACTTGAGAATGTTACTCTTGACACTATCAAGGAGCTTCTCACAGTAGATAAGGCTTCGTGGCTCGAGGATGTAGCTAACATCAAGGAATTCTACGCACAGGTTGGCGACAGAGTTCCCCAGGCTATGTACGACGAGCTTGCGGCTCTTGAAGCAAGACTCAAAGCGTAAATCTTATTATAAACAAAACACTCCACAGAAATTTTTCTGTGGAGTGTTTATTTGAAAAGAGAGGAAAACCAAACGGCTTTCCTCTCTTTGTTAATTCAGGCATTTTTATTAAGAATGTCGCGTATTTCCTTGAGAAGGTCCTCTGTAGTGGGATTAGCAAGTCTTTCAAGTCTTGCTTTTTCTTCAGCAGCCTTTTTGGCTTCTTCTGCTTTTCTTGCTTTTTCAGCGTAGAATGCAGCTACAGCAGCTTTGTCGGAACGCTTGATACCGAGCTTCTTCATTTCCTTCTTGTCTTCCTTGAAAGCGATGTCGTCAGCCATCTCTGCGGCAAATTCCTTGCGCTCCTCTTTTATCTTGTTTACTATCTTAACGAAAGTGAAGAGAACCAGAGCAATAAGGAAGAAGTTGATAACCGCGTTTATGAATGCACCCCAATCTATGTATATCGACTGTGTTAGGTCCATAAGACCGTCCTCGCCCTTTACCTCTTTAAGTACTGTATAAACCTCGCTGAGCGAATCCGCACCAAAGATCATAGCAAGTATCCAGTTGATAACGGGCTTAAGAATGTTGTTGCTGAGTGCGTTTACAATAGCCGTAAAAGAACTACCGACGATAACACCGACAGCCATATCCACGATATTACCGCGCATAATAAATGTTTTAAATTCTCCAACAATTTTTTTCATAAGAACTCCTTTGTTTTTTATTTTATTGTGTCAAAATTGTTTTTCTGAAATAGAATTATTTGTGATAGAGCTTCTTTGTCTGATATATCGGTTCACAGGTAAGATTAATACCAAGCTTACGGTATATATCCTTGTCGACATTAGAAACTATAACACTTGTGTGAGCCTCACACCCACGAAGCTTGGGGAGCTGCTCCATAGCGAGAGCCGCCATAGGATTAGTAGTTGCCGAAATTGCCAAGGCTATGAGAATTTCGTCGGCGTGAAGTCTGGGGTTGTGGTTTCCAAGAATCTGTGTTTTCAAATCTTGAACAGGCTCAACTACCACTGGAGGAATAAGAAGAAATTCATCGTTTATTCCACCGAGCTTTTTAAGGGCGTTGAGGAGAGCTGCCGCCGATGCGCCGAGAAGGGAAGATGTCTTTCCCGTAACGATAGAGCCGTCGGGGAGCTGGATTGCCGTTGCGGGAGCGCCTGTGTCTGCCGCTTTCTTCAGCGATCTTGCTACGACCTCTCTGAAGGAGGTGTCGATTCCCGCTTGATTCATTATAAGCTCTGCCTTGAATACCTCGTCGGAATTAGCAAGACCTTTTTTCTTTTTGCAAAGGGCGTCATAATATCTTCTGACTATTTCCATCTTTGAGGCATCACAAGTAACCTCATCATCGATAATACAGTTACCCGCCATATTAACACCCATATCCGTGGGGGACTTATAGGGGCATTCGCCGTATATCTTTTCAAACATTGCGCGAAGAACAGGGAATATCTCAATATCTCTGTTGTAGTTAACCGCCTTTATTCCGTACGCGTCGAGGTGGAAGGGGTCTATCATATTGACATCATTGAGGTCGACTGTTGCCGCCTCATACGCAACGTTTACAGGGTGCTTAAGGGGAAGATTCCAGATAGGGAATGTTTCATACTTTGCGTATCCCGCCTTGATACCTCTTTTATTATCGTGATAGAGCTGCGAGAGACAGGTTGCCATCTTGCCGCTTCCCGGACCGGGGGCGGTTACAACGACGAGCGAACGTGTTGTCTCGATGTAATCATTCTTACCGTAGCCCTGCTCACTCACTATATGCTTGATATTTGTGGGATATCCCTCAATGGGATAGTGCTTGTATACCTTGACACCGAGGTTCTTGAGACGCGTTATAAATTTATCAGCCGCGGGCTGCTGTGTGTAATGAGTAAGGACAACACCGCTGACACAAAGACCTATGTCGTTGAAGGCATCGATCATTCTTATAGCGTCGAGGTCGTAGGATATTCCAAGGTCGCCGCGAATCTTATTCTGCGCGATAGCTACCGCCGACACTACGATGATTACCTCTGCTTCGTCCTTTAGGTTCATAAGCATTTTTATTTTACTGTCGGGCTTAAAGCCGGGGAGGACTCGGGACGCGTGATAATCGTCAAAAAGCTTACCTCCGAATTCAAGATAAAGCTTACCTCCAAAGCCCGAAATTCTCTCGAGAATTTTTTCGGACTGAAGTTTTATGTACTTGTCATTATCAAATCCTATTTTAGACATTTTATCACCTCGGCGTAATTTTTTAGATTCTGATTTTTGAAAACAAACAACATATATATATTTTAATACATTTTACGATAATATTCAAGATTAAATTTAATAAAAATAAAAATAATTATAAAATTTTGCGTATAAAGTTCATTATTGTCATAATTTGTTACGAAGCATATTCTGTTAAAGGAGCGAATTACTTGCTCCGGCTAATTTTATGAGGAGGAAATGAGATATGGCAGATAATAAATATTCGTGCTGTAATTCCCAGGGAAATAACGGCTCACGCTCGGAAATGGTTTGTATTGAGACAAACCGAATTCTTGATTCCTGCCGAGACAGAGACTGTTTTGAGGACGTAAAGGTGCTTCTGACTGACTTTGGAAACGATGTTATATCGCGTACGACCAATATCAGGGCAAGAAACGCTTGTATCGCGTGGACATACATTGGAATAGATCCCGTCAGATTCAACAGAGGCTTCTATTCGGTGACAATTAAATTCTATGTTAAGATTACCTTTGAAGCTTGTATGAGCGGCGGAAGAAGTCAGGAATTTGACGGAATTGCCGTGCTGGAGAAAAAGGTTATTCTTTACGGAAGCGAAAGTAATGTAAGTATATTCAAGAGCAACCCCGATTCTTCGGATTACTGTAACGTACCCGAACCTTGCTGCTCGACCAAAAACGTTCCTATCGCAATAGTGGAGGTTGTTGATCCGATAATTCTGAACACAAAGGTTCGTGAGGCTAACGACAATTGCGGATGCTGCTGTTGCTGCTGCGACGATATTCCCGAATATGTTGCTGCGGGAGTATCGGGAACTCTCAACGATAACGGTGATGACAGATATATCACAGTATCGCTCGGAATATTCTCGGTCGTAAGAATAGTACGCCCCGCACAGTATCTTATCAACGCTACCGAATACTGCGTTCCCGACAAGGAATGTGTGGCGGCAGAAGAAGACAATCCTTGCAGTCTGTTCAGGTCAATGGATTTTCCGACTGCGGAATTTTGTCCCCCCGGATACACCTATCGCGAAAGAGGTGACAAGGGCGGAAAGTGCGGGTGTCAGTAAGTTAAATTCACTTAAATCAATAGGCTATCGCTAATTGCGATAGCCTATTGATTTTATTCAAGCTCTCCTGAAATCTTTGGCTCGGAAACTAACAGCTCCTTGCGCACGATTATAGGTTCGGCAATACCGTTGACACAGTCTTCCGTAATCTTTACCTCTACAATATCCTGTTGTGAGGGGATATCGTACATAATATTCATCATAAGGCGTTCCATAATGGAGCGAAGTCCACGTGCGCCTGTGTTACGCTTGATAGCGAGAGCCGCAATGGCACGGAGTGCCTCATCGGTGAATTTAAGTTCAACGCCGTCCATCTCAAACATCTTGAGATATTGCTTGATAAGTGAGCTCTTCGGCTCGTTGAGAATTCTAACCAATGCTTCTTCGTCAAGGTCATTGAGAGAAACTATAACGGGAATACGTCCGACGAGCTCGGGGATAAGACCGAATTTTACGATATCGTGAGGCTCAACGTCCTTAAACACTCCCGCCTTGCGGCGTTCCTCTTTTTTAACAATGCTTCCGGAAAATCCGATAGTCTGATTACCCTGACGGCGTTCGATAAGCTTATCAAGTCCGTCAAAGGCTCCTCCGCATATAAAGAGAATGTTCTCGGTGTTTATCTGTATAAATTCCTGATTGGGATGCTTTCGTCCGCCCTGTGGAGGAACGTTAGCTACCGTGCCCTCAAGAATCTTCAAAAGCGCCTGTTGGACGCCTTCTCCCGATACGTCGCGGGTAATAGAGCGGTTTTCGCTCTTTCTCGCTATTTTATCTATCTCGTCAATATAAATGATTCCGCGTTCCGCAAGTTCGATATCATAATCCGCTGCTTGGATAAGGCGAAGAAGGATATTTTCAACGTCTTCGCCAACATATCCCGCCTCTGTGAGCGTTGTTGCGTCGGCAATCGCAAAGGGAACTTTGAGAGACTTCGCAAGTGTCTGCGCAAGATAGGTCTTTCCAACGCCCGTGGGGCCTATGAGAAGGACATTACTCTTGTGCAAGTCAACGTCTTCGGGAGTACTATCGTTGCGGTGCCTCTTTTCCTTTGCCTGTGCCTGATTATAAAGTATACGCTTGTAATGATTGTATACCGCAACGGAGAGTGCTACCTTGGCATCGTCCTGTCCGATAACGTATTCATCAAGCGTCTGCTTTATTTCTCGGGGCTTGGGGAGGGAAGCTATGGTCATACCGTCAAGCTCGGAGACGTTTTCTGTATTTTCGTAAATAAGCTGTTCACAGGCGTCTACGCAAAAATCACATATATAAATTCCTGTGGGGGAAGGAATCAGGAAATTTACCTGATTTTCCTTCCGCCCACAAAATGAACAATATCTTGAGCCTGCATATACACCGTCTTTTGTGTTATTGTTAGACATCAAATATCCTCTCAAGCTCTTTTTTCAAATATTTTATCAATCAGTCCGTACTCAAGAGCCTGCTGCGCGGTCATAAAGTTGTCGCGCTCGGTATCTCTTGCTATCTCCTCGATGGATTTACCTGTGTTCTCGGCGAGTATACGGTTGAGGTTATCTCTCGTACGAAGGATAAGCTCCGCCTGAATCTTTATATCAGAAGCCTGACCTTTAGCTCCGCCAAGAGGCTGGTGTATCATAATCTCACTGTTTGGGAGCGCGATACGTTTGCCCTTGGTTCCCGCGGAAAGGAGAAAAGCTCCCATACTTGCCGCCATACCTATACAGATAGTGGATACGTCACACTTGATGTAATTCATTGTGTCGTAGATAGCCATTCCCGCGGTGACAGAGCCACCGGGACTGTTGATATAGAAATCAATATCTTTGTCGGGGTCCTGCGCTTCGAGGAAGAGCAGCTGCGCAACTACCAGAGAAGCAGTGGTATCGTTGACCTCGTCAGACAAAAAGATTATTCTGTCGTTGAGAAGCCGTGAAAAAATATCGTATGAGCGCTCACCCTTGGCAGTTTGCTCGACGACCATAGGAACAAGAGCGTTGTACATGCCTTTGTCGTAGTTGAACATAAAAACCTCCAAAAATAATTGTTTGTAAAAGGGGATTACTTATTGGTAACAGCAGCCTTTTCCTTTACAAGGTCCATAGCCTTCTTAACCTTCATATCTGCCGCAATAGCGTCAGCGTCGATACTTGCCTTAACCTGATCAAGCTCAACACCGTAAGCCTCTGCGATGGACTTGTATTCATTTTCGATATCCTCTTCGGATGCTTCAACCTTCTCAAGCTCGGCAATCTTCTCAAGAGCGAGTCTTGCCTTTACCTGACGCTCTGCCTGGGGTCTCATCTGCGCACGGAGAGTGTCAAGGTCAAGTCCTGTATACTTGAAGTAGGTCTTGAGGTCAAGTCCCTGCATACGGAGTCTGTTGTCATAGTCGCGAACGAAGTTCTCGGTCTCTGCTACGAACATAGGCTCGGGAATATCAGCCTCAAGCTTTTCTATAAGGGCATCCATAAGCTTTTCTTCAACAGCTCTGTCTGCTTCATTCTCGTGTCTCTTTTCGATTTTTGCCTTAACGTCAGCGCGATATTCAGCATATGTATCAAATTCGGAAACATCCTTTGCAAAATCATCGTCAAGCTCGGGAAGCTCAACCTTTGTTATAGCGTGTATCTTTACCTTGAATACAGCCTCTTTACCTGCGAGATCTGCTGCGTGATACTCGGTGGGGAATGTTACGTTAACGTCAAATTCCTCGTCTATGCTCTTACCCGCAACCTGCTCCTCAAAGCCGGGCATGAAAGAGCCTGAACCAAGCTTAAGAGCATAATCCGTGCCCTTGCCGCCCTCAAAAGCGACTCCGTCACAGAATCCCTCAAAGTCGATAACAGCGGTATCGCCCATCTCTGCGGGACGGTCATTTACTTCGATTTCTCTGGAGTTTCTCTCTCTGATAAGCTCAATTTCCTTATCAACGTCCTCCTCGGTAACTTCCGCAATCTCTTTGTCAACCTCGATTCCAAGATAATCCTTTACCTCGACTTCCGGCTTTACATAAACCTTTGCGGAAAGCACGAGACCGTTATCATCAAGAGAAACGATATCGAATTCGGGCTGACCGACAACCTCGAGAGCGGACTCCTTAAGAGCCTCGGAATATGCGTCGGGAATAAGGTCATTGATTGCGTCCTCGTAGAAGATTCCTGCACCGTACATCTTTTCGATGATAGCACGGGGAGCCTTTCCTTTTCTGAAGCCGGGAACATTGATGTTTTTAGCTTTCTTGCGGAAAACCTTTGTTACAGCTTCATCAAAAGTGGCTTTATCTACAGAGAACTGCAGCTCATACCTGTTCTTTTCGATTACTTCAGATTTTGTTAAAGTCATTTTGTTTAAACCTCCGGATTGTATCATTAATTATTTTTTTACATACATTGTATATTTTACTTTTTTTATCCTCATTTGTCAATATGATTTTAGAAAAAAAGGCATAAATCATACCTTTTTATATAAGTTTAGGTATAAAATTCAGATAATCTGCCGAAATCATAGTTAGTTCCACTCCTCGATACTCCTGTTTGTCGGGGATATTATAGCAGCCGTGGATATGACCGAAGTAGCATTTTTTTACTCCAAACTCATTGAGCGTGTCAAATGTATTCTCATCACAAAAGTCCTTCCACAGGGGCGGGAAGTGAAAAAAAGCGATGATTTCCTTGCCGTGGATATCGCGAAGCCTTGCGGCTTCTGTCAATGCCAAACGAAGTCTTATAGCCTCTCTGTTCACTATCTTGTTAAAATCGGTAGGTTGAACTGTATTCTGCGAGGATGGGTCTGAAAACCAGCCTCTCGTTCCGGTTATTATATAATCCTCGGCAAGAAGAGCATTGTTATTGAGAATTGTGAGCGTGGTGAGATTTTCTTCCTCAAAAAAAGCGTTAAGCTTTGAAACTGTCGACCACCAGAAATCGTGGTTGCCTTTGGATATTATTTTTTTACCCGACAGGGAATCAAGAAAACGAAGGTCGTCTATTGAGCCTTGAAGGGAAGAACCCCATGATATATCCCCCGGAATGATGACGGTGTCGCTCTCTCCCACTATTTTATTCCAATTGTTATAAATTTTTGTTTGATAATCATTCCAACGGTTTCCGAAAGCATCCATAGCCTTGGAGGGATTATTTATCGATAGATGCAGGTCGGATATTGCGAAAACAGACATATAAAACCTCCTTGTGTGAAATGAATTAAATCGGATTTTCTGTTCATAATAATATTATCCCAAAAAGGAGGGTGAATAAATATGGAACAGAAGAAAAACAACTGCGGCTGCTTCGGCGAGGAAAAGCCCAAGCATTATAACCACGGAATAAACTGTGACGCAAAGAACTGCGTATATCACGACTGCGACTGCTACTGCACCGCTGATATGATAAACGTAGGTCCCAGAGATGCAACCTGTAGCTCTGATACGGTTTGCGCTACCTTTAAGGAAAGAAAGTAAGGCTTTCGCAAGGGGCTGTCGCTTTTAGTGACAGCCCCATATTTATTTACATAAATTTGTAAACGACATCGAGCATTTCGTCGGGCTCGATAACCGAATCAAAGTTAACCTTTCTCTCGGTGAGGTTGCGAAGCGGATAGGATATTTCGGTATCCGTGAGAGCGGAGAGCTGCTCAAGTGCCTCGGTATCTGACTTTGCGGCACTATCCGTGATAGACTTGTAAACATCTGCCGCGAACTTATACGGACTTGCGGTTGATGCTACTATTATCTTCTTTCCGTCATTATATTTGCTCATATACTGTTCAGCGCAGTTGAGTGCGACAGAGGTGTGCGTATCGGCAAGATATCCCTGCTCGGAATAGAATTTCTTGAGCGTTGCGGCGGTCTCTTCCTCGTTTGCGCAGAAGCCGACAAAGTTCTCGTCGATAGCCTTCTTTGTCTCCTCGTCTACGGTGTATTTTCCGTTCTTGTTAAGCTCTGCCATATAAGCGGCAGTCTTTTCCTCACCGGCTGCGAAGCAGAGAAGACGCTCAAGGTTGCTGGATATGAGAATGTCCATAGAAGGGGACATGGTTGTATGGAATTTACGATTTCTGTCGTAAGTACCCGTAGCAAGGAAGTCTGTAAGTACATTGTTTGCGTTCGACGCGCATATGAGCTTTGCAAGAGGAAGTCCCATAAGCTTTGCGATATACGCGGCGAATATGTTACCGAAGTTTCCAGTGGGGACACAAACATTTACCGTCTCCCCGTATGTAATATCTCCGGAGTTGAGCATATCGCAGTATGCCGATACATAATAAACTATCTGCGGTACAAGACGTCCCCAGTTAATGGAGTTTGCGCTTGAGAGAATGTATTTGTTTTCAAGAAGCTTTTGCGCGGCAGCTTTATCGGAGAATATCTTCTTTACTCCCGTCTGCGCGTCATCGAAGTTTCCTTTTATAGCGTATACGTTTACATTGTTACCGGTCTGTGTTGCCATTTGGAGCTTCTGCACCTTGCTGACACCGTCAACGGGGTAGAATACCATTATCTTTATTCTCTCGATATCCTTGTATCCCTCAAGTGCAGCCTTGCCCGTGTCACCGGAGGTGGCGACGAGTATGAGCGCGGTGTTGCTCTCACCGGTCTTGACGAGTGCTCTTGAGAGTAATCTGGGCATTATCTGAAGTGCCATATCCTTAAATGCCGCTGTAGGGCCGTGCCAAAGCTCAAGCGAGTATATGGAATCATTTATCTTGTTAAGAGGAGCCGCTCCGCCGGGGAAAGAGTTCTCACAGTAAGCAGCTTCAGCATCGGCGAGGAGCTCGTCATATGTATAATCGGTAAGGAATTTAGAGAGGATGGTTGCCGCTCTTTCGGGATAGCTCATGGATGAGAGTGAGATAATATCCTCTTTTGTGAGCTGGGGAATGCTCTCGGGAATGAAAAGTCCTCCGTCGGAAGCAAGACCTTGCTTTATGACCTCTGCCGAATCAAATGCTTTTTTCTGGGTGTCGCGTGTGCTGTAGTACTTCATTTTTTTATCCTTCCTTGTTAAGGTGTATTATAGTTTTATATTTTTAAAGATAAAGTTCTTCGCGTTTTCGAAGAATATTTTATCTATAAGTTCATAACTGTAATTGAGTCTCGCCATTTCCTCCGCAATTGTCGGAAGAGAAGCGATACTTTCAAAATCGTGTGGCGTATCGGCTCCGTCAAAGTCACAACCGAAGCAAACCGTATCCTCCCCGCCAAGAGATAAATAATACTCAATATGCGCCATTATTGTACATAAAGGCTTAACTCCCGCGGATATCCCCAGATGCTCCGAGCAAAGATTTATTCCGACCAAGCCGCCGCATTGCTTTATTTGCGAGAATTGAGCGTCGGTGAGATTTCTCGGATGAGGGCATACCGAATAGGAATCGGAATGAGAGGCGATAACGGGTATTTTTTCTGCGCATATACCAAATACGTCGTCGGCGCTTTGCCTTGATGCGTGAGAGATATCGGGGATTATTCCAAGCTCGATACAGCGCCTCACAACATCTCGTCCGAAATCGGATAGTCCGATATTTGTGTCAAAGCTTCCTCCGATACAGGTCTCGCCGCTCCATAAAAGCGTCAGAAATTTCACCCCCGCACGGAAAATATCGTCAATCCTTGATATACGACCGTTAAGTATTCTCGCATCCTCAAGGGATATTATAATATTGTTTTTTGCCGACAGCTCACATTTCTGCAAAAAGGCTGTGTTTCTTGAGCTTTTGATATTACGTGCAAGATAGTCGACAATTTCAAAAAATCTCTCGTAAGCGGAGTCGTTATCGAGAAGCTTGTCGCTCCATATAGCCGCGACTTGTATATACTTCTCAAAAATCTCGGCTTTCTTCGCGGAGACCGAAAGGGAATTGTCAACAAAGGATTGCGAAGCTTTAAACATCTCATAGGCGGTATCACAGTGGATATCGGCAAGTGAAAGCTTGTGCATAAAAACTCCGAAAAATCAATTTGCTCCGTAGGCATTATAGATGTGGTTTATATCAATAACTTCCTTTGTTTCTTTGTCAAGCCAAACCTCGATAACATCCATTCGCGGTTGCTTTTTTGTGGGCTTTTGGCGCATATAATCATAAGCCGCGCTTATCAGCCTCGACTGCTTCGCGTATGTAACGGCAGAGGCGGGGGAAGCGTAGGTGGCGTGACTCTCGCTCACCGTTCTCGTTTTAACCTCGACAAAAACTATGTAGCTTTTATCCTCGGATATTACATCTATTTCATTGTGAGAAAAATGCTTGTTACGTCCTTTTATTTTGTAACCGTTCTTTTTTAGAAAACGTGCCGCGGCGCACTCCCCGATATCCCCGATTTCCTTGGTTGTCAAAGCGTTTTCTCCTTGTCGAGAAATCT
>JAFTHJ010000023.1 GCA_017457465.1 Clostridia bacterium
CATTCTCGCTGACCTCGTGCGGAGGTGATGAAAATATCTACACAAAGGACGATGTTAATTCCCTCATAGCAGAGCTCGAAGCGGCATTGACGGAAAAGGCAACGGAAAACGAAGCGGCAATTACCGAACTGAAAGCGGAATACACCGCTAAAGTCGCAGAGCTGGAAAAGGCTAATAGCGATAATGAAAGTGCTATCGCAACGCTGAATGCTTCGTACACCGCTAAAGTGGCAGAATTAGAGGCAACAGATAAAACGAATGCTGATGCACTTACCGCACTTAGAACTGAATACGAAGCAGACCTTGCCGAGTTGCAGAATGCAGATAACGGGAATACGGCGGCAATTGATAGCTTGACCTCTACGTACGAAAGCAAGGTTGCGGAACTTGTAGCAGTAGATAAGGCTAATGCCGATGCACTTGCCACACTTACAACTGAATACGAAGCTGACCTTGCTGAACTACAGAAAGCAGACGGTGAGAACAAGGCGGCGATTGAGAGCTTAACCTCTACATATGAAAGCAAGGTTGCAGAGCTTGAAGCAAGTGACAAAGTAAATGCTGATGCTCTTGCCGCACTCAGAACTGAATACGAAGCAGACCTTGCGGAACTACAAAAGGCAGACGGCGAGAACAAGGCGGCAATTGAGAGCTTAACCTCTACATACGAAAGCAAGGTTGCAGAGCTTGAAGCAAGCGACAAGGCGAATGCTGACGCTCTTGCCGCACTCAGAACTGAATACGAAGCAGAGCTTGCGAAACTGCAGAAGGCTGACGCAGATAATACGGCGGCAATTGAGAGCTTAACCTCTACATACGAAAGCAAGGTTGCAGAGCTTGAAGCAAGTGACAAAGCAAACGCCGATGCTCTTGCGGCTCTTGACGCAGAATACAAAACCAAGGTTGCAGAGTTGAATTCTGCAATAACCGCAAACACGGCAAAAATCTCGGCTCTTGAATCAACGCTTGAAAGCGATATAGCTGAAATTGATGCTACGTACAATGCAAAAATCGCAAGTATTGAAGCGCTTATTACGGCTCTTCAAGAAACTGATGCGGACAACGTTACGAGAATCGCAGCTCTTGAAGCACAGATAACCGAGTTGCTATCCAAGCACGAGCACGTTTTTGGAATTTGGATAGATTGTGATGGGATTTTTGAACACGCGATTGCATACAGAATGTGTAAAGAATGTAAAGAGCTCGAATGGCGCGGCGAGTGCATAACCCATACCTTTGATATTGTAACCACACTCCCGACTTGCACGGAAAAAGGATATGATACAAACACGTGCATAGTATGTGGATACGTAGAGATCAACAACTACACAGACGTTATACCACATACATACGCAACCGTAACAACCGCTCCCACTTGTACGGCAAAAGGCTATGACACAAACACCTGCTCCGTTTGCGGTTTCGTAGCAATTGATAATTATACCGATGTTGTTCCCCACGCCTTTGTCGTAGTAACAACCCCTCCCACGTGTACGCTTCAAGGCTATGACACGAAAACTTGTTCTGTCTGCGCACTTGTTGAAGTGGATAACTATACAAACACCGTATCACATACATATAGTGATAAATATTCATTCGATGCCTCGTACCACTGGTTTGATTGCTTGACTTGTGATATTCAAAAAGATGGCTATGAGGAGCATTCAATGGACGAAACCGGCAATTGCGCCGTGTGCAATCAGCCACTTGTGCCGACGCCTGGAGTGGTGTATATGCTCTCGACTGATGGTACATATGCCGAGGTCGTTGACTATACGGGAACTGCAAAGATAATCAAAATTGCAGACACCTACGAAGGAGTTGGTGTTACGGAAATTGGCATTTCTGCATTTTACGGAAAAGATATAACGTCGGTTATTATTCCCGATAGCGTCACCTCAATTGGCAACTCTGCGTTCGATGGTTGTGATAGCCTTATGAGCGTGACGATCGGAAGCGGCGTAACGAGAATCGGCAATTATGCGTTCCGTAAATGCACAAGCCTTACGAGCGTGAATATTGGAAACAACGTAAAGTCGATTGGTGTGGATGCGTTCAGTGGTTGCTCAAGCCTTTCGAGCGTATATATCACAGATATAGCCAAGTGGTGTGAGATTTCCTTCGGCGGCTATTACGCTTATTCTCCATATTTAGCAAACCCTGTGTTTTATGCAAAGAATCTTTATTTAAACGGAGTACTTGTGACCGAACTCGTGATTCCAAGTAGCGTTAAATCAATTAGTGATTATGCGTTTTACGGTTATGATAAACTTGAGAGTGTAGATATTCCAGATAGTGTTACCTCGATTGGCAACTATGCGTTCCGTAAATGCACAAGCCTTACGAGCGTGACGATCGAAAGCGGGGTAACGAGGATCGGCGATTATGCGTTTGATAATTGTTCAAATCTTGCAAGTTTAATTATCCCTAATAGCGTTATCTCGGTTAATAGTTCTGCCTTCTATGGCTGCACTAAGTTGATTCAAACGGAGGGTGGCGTAAGCTATGTGGATAGATGGGCAGTTGATTTTGATGATAGTGCAGCGATTGTAGAACTTAGAAATAGTACAGTTGGTATAGCCGACACAGCTTTTTCTAAGTCGTCAAAGCTTAGGAGCATAACCATTCCTGATAGCGTCAAAAGCATAGGTAGTTTTGCGTTCTCTGGTTGCACAAGCCTTACGAGCGTGACGATCGGAAGCGGCGTAACGAGGATCGGCGATTCTGCGTTCTCTGGTTGCACAAGCCTTACGAGCGTGAGTATTCCGAATAGCGTCACCTCGATTGGCAACTATGCGTTCGATAGTTGCGATAGCCTTATGGGCGTGACGATTGGAAACAGCGTCACCTCGATTGGCAACTATGCGTTCGAAAACTGCTATAAGCTTGCAAGCATCATTGTAGATGAGGACAACACAAGCTACAAGTCCTTGAATGGAAACCTATATTCGAAAGATGGAAAAACACTTATCCGATATGCCGCAGGAAAAAATGATTCAAGCTTCTCGATTCCCGACGGTGTCACAACAATCAGTGATCATGCGTTTAGCTACTGTAACTGGCTATCAGAAATAATCATTTCCGAGAGTGTTACCATGATTGGTGATAGGGCTTTCTGCGATTGTATAATCTTTATAGAATTACGATTCCATGCAATGTTGACTATATTGGATGGGCAGCATTTGAGAATTGCTACCAACTTGACAACATATATTTTGAGTCTGATGTGAATGCAACTTGGAAAATGTCGGAAAGATACTGGGATGACTACAACGGATATAGTGTTTCTGTTGACGATCCGAGCACGAATGCAACTTATTTTACATCAACGTATTGCTACTATTATTGGTACAAATCATGGTAAGAAGCAATTTAAAGCAAGGATTATAAATATGAAAGAAGAGAACAAATTGTCGCGTTTTATAATGAATATGAGGTTGTTTAAAGGAAAAAAAGAAAACCTCGGTAAAGACGGAACAACTCTTTTCAATGAATTTAAGGTTTTCGAAGAAGTTAACCAAAAGTTTGATTATTATGAACGAGCAGAAGCTGTACGAAAAGCCATTTTGGAGTTTTCCCCTCATTTTGATTCGGTGCATCTTGAAGGCGAATTAAAAGGTTTAAACATATCCGAAAACCAATGGAAAAGCATTCTTGAGGCATTAGAACAATCAAAATCTCATCTAGTAATAACAAACGATACCGCCCACGCTGAAGACGAAAATGACGGCGATGATACACCGTCAACCGCCCCGTGCCCGTACCTATTTCTTAAAACTTTCAAAAATAAACAACATAATCATATATTATAACCTTGGATAGAAGCCAAGGAAACCGAGCTTACGGACTAACACTCCGTAGGCTCTTTTTATTTTCAAAACACAAGAAAGGAGGCTCGACACGAAACCTCATAATGACAAAATTCAAAAACGACACGGAAGTGTCAAAATATGCTTTGGAGTCAGACTTACCGACAGAGCTCCGCACGCGACTCTCTCACTCGGCGTTACTTGTCGGGACAGTTCGGGACGGTATACCGTCAGCGCGGGCATGCGTCATCCTCTTGGGAACAGAGAAGGAGCACGACGAGATACTGCGCGAATATCAGCTAAGCGACGCGCTACCCGAAGATAGTGAGGATTTCACGGTGGACGGTACGATCTGGAGGAGGCAGACCTACATTCTCGATGACGCAGGTGACGGCATAATCTGCTTCTATCCGCTATCGCCTCGCTGAAAATTTCACACGCTCTCACACGTTCACGCCCGCCCTATACAGAGGTGATGCCCCCGCCTTAAACGTGGCGAGAGGGCACAAAAAAGCACCGAGCGCGGCACGGCACTCGGCACAAAGCAAGACGGGAGCGAACAGCTACACGCAGTTCGCCCCGATATACATCAAAAAGGAGTAAATCAATATGGAACATACTAAAACTGCAAAGAAAAAGGCAAAAGCACCCGCCCCGAAGCCCGCGAAGGTCAGGACGATAGACCAACTCAGCATAGCCCGTATCATAGCGCAGAAATTCGAGCTCAAGCTCTCGGATGTAGTCTCGATCATCGAAGAGGAGCAGAAGCTCACAATGGAATACGCTCGTATGGGCTATAAGGTCATAAAGAAGAACTACCTCACCATAGAGAGCAAACGCTTTGACGAAAAGAAGGATTGGGTGTGTCCTCTTGATGGAAAGAAGTACACCATTGAGCCTAAAACGCGCGTGCTCGTACGAGTCGGCGTAGGCTTCAAGAGATATATCTCGGATAAGCAAATGCCCGATAAGCTCTGCCGCTTCGTAGGCGGCGCAGTACCAAGCACGACCTAAAAGAGAAAAAGTAGCTTTGCGGCTACTTTTTTTTGCTTGTTTTTTTAATTAGCTTAATTGCGTCAAAGATAGCTATACGATCTGCCGTAATGCTATTTATTATGTCATATAAATCTTGATGCCCAAAGCATTTTGGGTCTGCATCATATCGCAAAAGCTCGTCAACCTTCCTACTCGTTGCGCTCGGCTTGCAATGCTCCATAAATAGCGGAACGAAGAAACGAGAATTACAGGAGTAGTCGGCAGAGTTCGCGGTATACCACTCGGCAAATTCGATATAGGTGCAAGTCATAACCTTCTTAGTTCTGCGGTCTGAACGCTTAACGGCGACGAACTCTAATTTCTCGGTGGTCGCGAAGGCGT
This sequence comes from Clostridia bacterium, assembly GCA_017457465.1. Classification (GTDB taxonomy): domain Bacteria; phylum Bacillota; class Clostridia; order Oscillospirales; family CAG-272; genus HGM12713. The sequence goes on from JAFTHJ010000023.1 coordinate 5,187, forward strand.
ATATGCTCTTCCATAGCTCTCTCTCCTCATCGGTGAAGGAATAGCACGGGAGCTTTGAGTAGAGATGACGCAAAAACTTGTCATCATCAAGTAATCCGTCATAGTCGAAGGCTTTAAGCTCCTTTTTTATGATAGCGTCATAGCGACTATGGCGGTAATTCCTATTTTTGCTCTTGGCGGTGCAAGCGTGAGTGTAATGATCTTCAAAGGTATGCTCATCTGCCTTAACGCGCTTCGTAGTCTTAATGCCGTGAGTGTAGTACTGCTCGTAGTATTCTGCAACGCAAGCATAGAGTCTATGAGAAAGAACATTGCTATATGGAGTGGTCTTTTTCTTATAGGTGCGCTTAGCGGCTCTGTTAGCGATACGGCGGCTAATAGCGTGCTGAACGCTTGCTTGAAGCTTCATTGAAGAAGTGGCGGCATATTGGAGAGCATTCTTGTGGTTGGCTTCCTTACCTTCAAGATAGTTCCACCACACCGTGCTCCACTTAGCCTTCTTCGCAGGAGCTTCAAATTTGACAATTTTAGAGTATATGGGCTTCTTTACACTGCGAGCCATAGCATCACCCCCTTATATTCAAGTATAGCATATCGGGAGCAGATTTTCAATACAGTTGCACATCATTTTTCCAAATACTCGTATCTACAAGTATTTATACGCACGCAAGCATCCCTGCGGCGTAAATAAATACAATGTAAAGGAAAAACATAATGCTAATTTTTAATTCAAACCAAGGCTGTATGGACATTATTACCCCCGATTACGCAGATTACGATGTGTGCGATGCATTCGTAGTCGCTAAGATTATACGCTCACTTGATGAGTCGGGAGTACCCGAGGTGTTATCCATTGAGGTCAACGACCATAACATCAGAAACTATTATTTTACTATCCCCACTATTACTCTTTACGGAATGCGCGGAGGCTTGCTTTCGGTACTTGCTAAGAACGGGCTCGTTATAGACCCAAGATATGAGATTTTCGCCAAAGTTTACCTTACTGATTGCTATAAGGATTGCAAAGCGCAAGGACGCATTGAGTATTACCACTCCCACCTTGGATGGTATGATTGCGGCGGCGAGCTCGTATATCTTCACGAGAGCAACCGTCTGAGTAGCGGTATAGTATCTACGAGCAACCGCGAAGGCTTTGGATTTCAGCGTGGCGCACGCGCAGATTACGAGAAGTTTTTAAGAGAGAGTATATACATCCATCCAAGACTTTCTCTTGCTATGGCACTCGGCTACTCTGCGGTGATATATTCTTATCTTAAGGATGATTACGACACAGGAGAGGCTGTTATCGTCAATCTCTGCGGAGCTTCAAGCACAGGCAAGACAACATCCTCTCAGCTTCTCGTGACACCCTTCGGCTCTCCCGACATAGCCAACAAGAACAGCCTCGTGCGCACCTTCCACTCTACAACTAACGCGCTGTTTGCTTCTCTTGACGGCATTAACGGCGTTCCTATCGTTCTTGACGATATCACCACTACTCCGAACATCAACATTCCAAACCTTATTTACACTCTTGCAAGCGGCGAGGAGAAGAGCCGTTGCAATTCTAACGGCGAGGTTAGAGATACGGGCTCGTGGAGTGGCTTGATAGTGATTTCAAGCGAGACTCCTATCGAGGAAAACACTCTGCAAAACCAAGGCTTGAAGGTTAGAGTTCTGAATACCGAGGGCATCACGTGGACTCTTGACGCTAAGACGGCTGAGGATATCAAGAGATTCATCAGGCAAAACTACGGCTTTACCGGCAAGGATTTTGCCGACTACGTTGCTTCTTTAGATATGAAGGATATTCACGCCAAGTTCGATGACGCCCGTGACCTCGTTCACGGCTTGATGGTTAAGAGGGACAAGCTCTCTGGTAGACTTGAGACCAAGTATGCCGTCATCGCGCTTACGATACAACTGATGAACGAGTGCTTTGGACTCTCGCTTGACGCTACGGAGCTTATGACGATTATGATTGAGCCTGAGCAGAACGGCTTTGAGGAGCGCGACATCTCGAAGCGTGCGCTTGAACACATCAAGGACTTCATTATCACCAAGCGTCAGCATTTCTTTGAGCGTAAGCAGCGTGGCAATGCGTGTGAAGAGAGACCTAACGTTGGAGATGACTACGGCACTATTAAGCGTACATCCAAAGGAACTGATGTTTACATCTCTACTCAGCGTGTAGATGCTATTCTCAGAGCCAACGGTATTTTAGAGTTTGCAACCGTCAAGGCACAGTGGAAGGCTAACGGAATCACTAAGTGTGATGCTAACCGTTTGGATAGCAAGCACCTTAAGCGCAGATGCATTCATTTCGTATTCGATAGCGGCGTTATTTTGGATGATGATACCTTAGCAGATACCGCACCAACACCTACTGCCACTCAATCAAACATTATGAACCTAAACCCTCCCGTTGACACGACGGATTGGAACGATGACGAGGCTATCCGCAACGTATTCGAGGAGGGCGTGGGTGAATGAGTACCATTATACATATTAAGCGCAAGGATATATTCAAGACTAAGGGACGGCTGAGCGAGCCGCCCCTTTTCAATATAGAGAGATTGCCCGCACATCAGATTACACGACTTAATTCCAAGCTTGCAGAGCTTATGGCAGATACTGATAATAACACGACAGAGGGAGATACTGAAGATGAGAACACTTGACGCAAGAGAGATTGATTTACTTAAGGATATGCTTAATCGCAAGAAGACGCGCGGAGTCACTAAGCTCCGCGCCGCTATATACGCCCGTAAGAGTGCAGAGGACGAGAGACAGACCTCGCTATCCGCACAGATCGACGCGTGCAAGCGTCTTATAGATTCCTATGACTTTATGGAGCATACGTACACGTACCAAGAGGACAACGCAAGCGGAATGTTTACTGATGGGCGCGAACAGTATCAGGCTATGATGGACTCGGCAGAGCGTGGCGAGTTCGATATTATCGTAGTGATGAAGCTCGACAGACTTGCACGTTCGCTGTGTGATAGCACTACCGCAGTTAAGCTACTCAGAGCTTACGGTTGCTATCTCGTGGCGGGAGATGACGTGAGCAACCCTAATACACCAGACGGTGAGTTTTTACGCAATATTATGCTCGCTCAGGCTCAGTTCTACGCCCGTAGAGTTGCAAGCGACGTTATGACGAGCGAGTGCAAGAATGCGAGAGACGGCAAGAGTGCGGGCGGCATAGCACCGTACGGACTTAAGCTCATTGACAAGCGATTTGAGATTAACGAGACCGAAGCTCCCGCAGTCAAGATGATGTTTGAGATGGTGGATTCGGGCTTTTCGTATCAGGATATTATAGACAAGCTCGCGGGGCTTGGATATATGACACGTAGCGGCGATAGATTCAGCTATTCCACCGTATCCACTATGCTCGCCAACGATAAGTATTACGGTACTTACGTCTACAATCGCAAGGACGGCAAGCGACGCAAGCACAGAGTACTTATCGAGAGCTTCGATGAGGTCAGGAACGAGAGTGCCATCGAGCCTATCATCTCTAAGGAATTGTTCGATCGAGTTCAGATCGTGCGCCAAGCTCGTAAGGCTTGCTTGCCCAAGCAGAACGCATATTCTGACTTCGTGCTTACGGGCTTAGTGTTCTGCAAGAGTTGCGGCAAGTCGATGAGTGGCGGCTCGCAGACGGGTGGACGCGGTAAGGCTCGCCGCCGCTTCTACCGTTGCCCTAATCATACCTCGCGCAACGGTTGCACCTGCTCCACTAAGGATATAAACGCAGAGTACCTCGAGGGAGCTATCGAGGATTTGCTCACCGCGAGCATTAACGATTACATAGGACACGCAGACGGCTCGGTCATCTTCGGCGAGCGTATAGCAGTACTGCAAGAAGAGCGTGCTCAGCTTTCCCGACATATCAGCGATACCGAGCGACAGATTGCTCAGTTCCTCAAGCGAGCTACGCAGACCACTAACCCGTTGCTTATAGCGCAATATGAGAAGCAAGCTATAGATTACGCCGAGAGCGTCGAGCGTAACCGAGAGAGGCTTGCCGAGTATGACAGCAGTATAGCGGCTTTTACGGGAGCTTGCACATCTGACACCTCGTTATCCCGCGAGCAGATCTTCGTCTCGCTATCGGTTGCTCGTGAGATTATACATATCTTCATATCTCGCATCGAGGTTGACGATAGTGCGGATGACATCTCAATTACCTTTAACGATTGATACATTAAGGGCTCATAGCTTAGATACGGCTATGAGCCCCATTTTTTAGATTTTTGTAAACATATATTATAATTTTGAGGTATTACAGACCGTGCCAAAGCCTCATAAAACTATCACAAGGAGAATAAAATGCAACACTTAACCGCAGTTGCCTATGCTCGTTATTCATCGGATAAGCAACAGGAATCGAGCATTACAGTACAGCTTGCCGCTATACATAAATTTTGCGACGCCCATAAAATAGAGCTTATCCACGAGTACATAGACGAGGCTCAAACGGGCATGAATGCCAACCGCCGAGACTTTCAGGAAATGGTGAGAGCCGCACCCGATAAGGAGTTTAAGCTCATAGTAGTTCACCGTATGGACAGATGGGCAAGGAACGTTGACGATGCCCGATACTATAAGAAATACTTTGCCAAGCACGGCAGTAAAATCGTCAGCGCGATAGAAGAATTTGACGATACTCCCGAAGGTGAGTTCTTTGAGCTGATGTCAATGGGAATGGCTGAGCTCTACTCTAAGAAGCTATCCCGTGAAGCTGTGGCGGGAAAGCTCGCTAATGCAAGAGAGGGTAAGATTCACGGCGGCACCCCTCCGCTTGGATATCGAGTACAGGGCAAGTATTACGTAATTGAGGAAAAGGAAGCAGAGGCAGTTCGTATCATATTCAATATGGTCGTTGAGGGGTACGGGTACACTTCGATAAAAAGCTTCCTCAATTCCAACGGATACCGCCACGCTGATGGCAGACTCTTCACGGCTCACTTTACGGACATTCTACGCAACCGAAAGTATATAGGAGAGTACGTTTATAATCGCTCGGCATACAGAGCGCGGGGCGTAGAGTATAACAATCATACGCAGAAGGCAGAGGAAGAAATCATACGTATTCCAGGAGGTATGCCCCGTATCATTGATGATGATACCTTCAACAAGGTACAGTACATTCTTGACGAGAGACGCAAACACCCTAATCTACGCGGAGTAAGGAAGAAGAAGTACTTACTAACGGGGCTCTTGCTCTGCGACGAATGCGGTAAATCCTTCTGCGGCGGTAAAATGCGTAGTCATAAGATAGAGTACGCTATTTATAAATGCAATAATCGCGGTATGAATTGCCCCTCAAAGAGTATAAATGCCTTACACTTGGAAGAATACCTCTTTAAGCTTTTAGAAGATTGCTTGCTCTCACCGAAAAACATAGAAAAGCTGTGCGATACGGTCAAGGCTTGCTACATCAAATCCTACGACTCATTGAACGCTGAATATGACAGAATACGGGAAGAAATCGAAAGCACCGAGCATACTATAAAAGAGCAAAGGGACACCTACGCCAATAGCGACAATAAGATACTGAAATCCTTTGTAGAGAGCGGACTAAGGGAGCTTGAAAGAGAGCTAAACGGATTAAGATATCAGCTTCGTGACTGCGAAGAAAAAATAAACCTCTTCCCACCCTTCAATCCTGCGCTCATCAGAAGGAATGCTAAGAGTATCCTTGCCGCATTAAAAAGTGAGGATATCAAGACAGTACAGCGCACCTTACACAGTATATTGAAGTGCATTAAAATCAGCAATGAAGATATTGAGACAGTAATCAATATGCAAGCCTTAATGGGCGCGTATATGCCGCTGAACATCGTCATCGTAGAGAAGCGAGACTACATAGCACGTCACGAAAATCACAGCAAGCGTTCGCTTACGTTCCCGACGCTCACCGTAAAAATGGAGCAAACTACGTGAGCTTAGGAAAATGTGGATTGACAGTTGTGTGAAAATGCCCCCGAAAAAACGGACGCGAGTTCGGCATATAGGGGCTAATAGCCTTCCCAAGAGCCGATGAAAAAGCAACGAAAACTGCTTGAAACTGCACGATTTCAGCGTAAATTGCAAGGAATTCAAGGGCTTGGAAGCGTGAATGCTTCGGTCTACCTACGAGTCACCAGAAACAAAAAAGACACCCGAAGCGGTGTCTTTTTTGTTTCTTGCGACCCGCGGTCGAACGAGCTACGCGACGAAGTCGCGGAGTTCGCATACCGCTTGCGGTATCCCGCGTAATGCGTGGGAACAGGCCTAGATTAAAACCAAAGCGGAACGGTTGCCGCGAACTTACCGCACGCTAGCGGCTTCTCCCAAAAAGACACCCGAAGCGGTGTCTTTTTTGTTTCTTGCGACCCGTGGTCGAACGAGCTCCGCGACGAAGTCGCGGAGTTCGCATACCGCTTGCGGTATCCCGC
>JAFTHJ010000024.1 GCA_017457465.1 Clostridia bacterium
TACTACGTCAAACTCGGTCTTCTCTTCCTCAACGGGAGCAGCAGCACCGGCAGCGCCACCGGCAACAACGGCAACGGGAGCAGCAGCGGATACGCCGAACTCTTCCTCAACTGCCTTTACGAGGTCAGCAAGCTCAAGTATTGTAAGTGTCTTGATTTCTTCAACAATGTTTGTAATCTTTTCAGATGCCATTTTAAATTTCCTCCTGTAAAATGGATTTTTTATAAATTTTGATTTGCGCTATGCGCATTTGTCGGCGCTTACGCCGATTGGGGGGGTGGCGCGATTACGCCTCTGCGTCTGCTGCGGGAGCAGCTTCGCCGTCCTTGTCGATAATTGCCTGAAGAGCATAAGCGAATCCGTAAAGCGGAGACTTGATGCTTCCGAGGAACTTCGCGATAAGAACTTCCTTCGAAGGAATATCTGCGAGGGACATAACTGTGTCCTTATCAACAACAGCGCCGTCGAGATAACCTGCAAGAATCTCGAAAGATTCGATTTTTTCAGCGTATTCCTTGATTACCTTTGCGGGAGCAACGGCATCGGATTCGCTGATGGCGATAGCGGTCATACCAGAAAGGTACTGCTTCATATCGCCCAGACCTACTTCGTCACAAGCTCTGCCTGTCAAAGAATTCTTCATGACCATGTACTTAACGCCAGACTCACGGAGAGCCTTACGAAGCTTTGTGTCATCCTCAACGGTGATTCCCTGATAGTTTACGAGAACACCCGCGGGAGAATTTTTGAGCATTTCGGCAAGGTCAGCAACTACGGCCTGCTTCTGTTCAAGAATTGATTTGCTTGGCATTTGTTTTTTTCACCTCCTGATGTGAAAATGCGCAGGAAAATAAAAAATCTTTCTTCCGCAAAACAAGTATGCGCGAAGAAAGATAAAAAGCAAAAATGATTTAAAATCTCTCCTCGGCAGGGAAGCTTGGCTTTTACGGAAACCTGCTGTCTTTGGATAACATTCGATATGATATCACAAATGTTTTCATTTGTCAATAGCTTTTTTGAAAAAACTTTAAAAAAGTTCGAATTATTTTTTGTTGTTCTTTAAAACCCTCTCCGCGGAGCTGACAAGCCTGTCAAGAAGCCAGTCGGGCGAGAGTATTTTTATATCCGAATCCATAGCGATTATCGCTCCGAGGAACATCTCCACGCTCTGAAATTCGCATTCGTAGACGTGCTTGGGGCGCTGTCCTACGATAAATGGGCGCATATTCATAACCGTCAGCCTGTCCTTTATCTCAAGCAGGGCGTTATATGGAATCTGCATCTGTATCACCGAGCGGTCAGCGAATCCTTTATCAAAGAAATCCACTCCGCTGACTACGTCAACATATTCCGAATCGTTTTCGGTCATTACCAGCATAGGCAGAGAAAATTCACCGTCGTAATAAAATCCCTTGTGGGCATTACTGTACTTCAGGGGAGCGCCGAGATTTTTGCGGAGATGCTCGATATCGCGCTGCGCCTGACGGTGGGAAATATTGAATTTTTCGGAAAGGCGCATTGCGTTGGGATAACAGTTTTCGCAAAGCTTCTTATGCAGCCATTGAATTCTGATGTCGGCGTTCATATTGTATTTCCTTTCTGGCGTTATTCGGGAAGTGTTTCGTCTGTATCGGTGTCCGCTTCCTCTGTTACGTCGGATTCTTCCTCTGTGTCATCGGTCTGCTCCGTCTCGGCGGTTTCATTCTCGGGGAGGACATAGATACCGTCGGCTACGGTTTCTTCGGTCATGCGGTCTGCGCTTATCATCATTGTTATAAGGCGCACGGTGAAGTAAATAAAGAGAACGGCAAAGAGAGCGTCAAATACTATATAGTTTATATTTACGAAATAATTGCCCAGCTTTCCCGTAAAATACGCGATTATCGAGGGAACAGAAGCAACTCCCGAGAAGAATACCGCGCAGGAGAGCGAGAAGAGATAGAGCTTTCTTTTAAGCTCTCCGGTGATACAGCGCGCCTCGTATACAAAGAAAAGCATAGACACAAGACAGGCTATCTGCAGAATCACCTTGTTAGGGGAGTTCATCTGGACGAAAACATCGAAATAGGAGACGGCGAGGATATAAACGAGAGCTATCGCCAGAGCAATCAGAAGCAGAGCCCTGACCTCGTCATTCTTTCCGAGCGCACCCAACACAAAATAGAGCGCGGAGACAAGTGCCGCGAAAATGAAAAGGTATATAAGCTTTGCGGCGGGTACAACGAAGCCGAGCAGGGTACAGAGCGCGAGTGCGGCAAAAGCGAGTGCGCAGAGAACACTTGCGACTTTTACGGCGATATTGCTCTCCTTGCCCGTGGTCATATAAGGCTTTCGGGGCAGGACAGCCGAGCATACGCCTATAGCCGCGAATGCCACCAGAAGAAAGATATTCATAATGAGCGGAAGGGGGGCATCGGAGGCGTAATAGCCTATATCGGTATCATAGAAAAATGCGAGGTTGAGTGTGCGGAGAGCGATTCCCGCGAGTGTGAGCAGGAGGACTCCCCCAAGAAAGAAGCGCAACGGACGTGCGCAGGTATCGTTTCTTTTATCCATAAATAAACGTACTCCCTTGAATAAGCGTAAAAATACTCTTATCATTATATACTTTAATTTTGAACAGATTATAAACAAACCGCACTTTTTGAAAAATATATAAAAATACGGCGTTTTTTTTATCAATTTGAGCCTCTGTGAGTGTAAAAATAAATAAAATACGGTTGACTTTGGCGGTAAGATGTGTTATACTATAGAATAATATGTAACTTTAAGTTCAGAATGGGAGGGAAGATAATGGCAGCAGAAAAAGCCACCGTTGGCGGAAAGTACCTTGAATACAAGGGTAAGCCGCTTGTACGCGAAGGAGACACTATTTGCTACGGCGATATGACTGACAAATACGTTCTTGTCCTTGAGATAATGTCATACAAAGATACAAACGGAGTTCAGGTGCCCGACGATATCTTTATTCAGGTTATAAATCCTAAAAATTCTTCGGATATCAAGAATCAGGGGTCCAAGAAGGGACTTTACGATGCTTTGGGAATCGGACTTGTATGGCTGGAAAGAGCATTGATGTGATGCGGTTTATATAAGCAGTTGGGGTTGTTGCGTTTGCGCGACAGCCCCAGTCGCTTTGTTAAAATTTGATAGATATGGCGTATACCCTGCATAAAATAAGTGCAAATCGCAGAAAACTTTTGAAATTTGACAAAAAGGATTGACTTTAGCGCTTTATTGTGTTATCATACTAAAGCGCGATACAGTGAAGATATTTGGAGGTATTGTAATGGATTTTCACGAGAACGAGAGCTTTAAGCTTTTGGTTAAGGCGTTACTTTCTATAGAGGATGAAAAGGAGTGTGCCGATTTCCTTGAGGATATTATGACTCGCAAGGAAATGATGGATATTGCCCAGAGGCTTCTGGTGGCTAAAAAGCTTTCGGAGCAGGTGGTTTATAATAAGATAGTCGACGAAACGGGTGCCAGTACCGCGACTATCAGCCGCGTTAACAGGTGCTACAATTATGGCACGGGCGGTTACGCGAAAATTCTTGACAAGATAAAAGAGGAAACAAAATGAGTGTGTCATTTACTGCTTTGAAAAATGATGAAAGAGCGGTATTCAGTCTGCGTGAGCTTTACAGCAGATACGGATATGTGCGCCACAAGGTCAGCAAGTTTGAGGAATATGACCTTTACGCGCGGAATAAGAGCTTTCTTATAAGCGAGAATATACTGACATTTACCGATACCGACGGACGTCTTATGGCGCTCAAGCCTGACGTTACGCTTTCTATAATAAAGAATATCGGAAACGACGACAGCCAGACGCACAAGCTCTATTATAACGAGAATGTTTACCGTACCTCGGCAGGAGCCGACGGCTTCAGAGAGATAATGCAGACAGGTCTTGAGTGTGTTGGCAAAATAGACCTTTGCGCGACTTGTGAGGTGATACTCCTTGCGAAAAAGAGCCTTGAGATAATAAGCGAGAACACGATTCTTGATATCTCGCATATGGGCTTTGTGGCGGGACTTATGGAAAATATCGGAATAGAGGGTGCGGATGCCGACTCGCTTCTTGGCTTTATCGAGCATAAAAATGTCTCGGCTATAAAGGCGTTTTGCTCGGAGAGGGCGATATCCGAGGCTGACACGAGAGCTATATGCGACATCACGGCACTTTACGCTCCTATTGGAGACGCGCTTGAGGCGGTCAGAGATATAGTTCGCGGAAAGAAGATGAAAGCGGCGTATGACGAGCTTTGCGGAATATACGGAGTTCTTTCCGAGTGCGGAAGCGCAGACGGAATATATGTCGATTTCTCGACGGTCAACGATATGAATTACTATAACGGAGTGACCTTCAAGGGATTTGTCAGAGGAATTCCCGACGGAATACTTTCGGGCGGCAGCTATGACAGTCTTATGAAGAAAATGGGCAAACGCGCGGGGGCTATCGGCTTTGCCGTGTATCTCGATATGCTTGAGCGGCTTGACTCCGAGAGCGAAAAATATGATGTTGACACCGTTCTGCTTTATGATAGCGGCTCCGATATGGCGCAGGTCGCGAGAGCGGCGGAGCGTATGAGAGCCGAGGGCAGAAGCGTCAGATGTGAGCTTGGCTCAACTGATGGTATCAGATACAGACAGCTCTTGAAATTTTCCGAGGGAGGAGTGAGTGTCCTTGAAACAAATGATTAATATAGCTCTTCCAAAGGGAAGACTTGGAGAGAAGGCATACCGTGTTTTCGAGGCGGCGGGATATGAGTGTCCGTCGATACGCGAGGAGAACAGAAAGCTCATCTTTGAGAACGAGGAAAAGGGAATAAGATATTTCTGGGTTAAGCCCTCCGACGTTGTTATCTACGTTGAGAGAGGAGCGGCGGATATCGGTATCGCGGGTAAGGATATAATCCTTGAATATTCCCCCGATATTTATGAACTTGCCGACCTCGGTATGGGTAAGTGCCGAATGGCGGTGGCTTGTAAACGAGACTTTTGCGATAATCGCGACAGAACTCTCCGTGTTGCCACAAAATTCCCGAATATAGCGAAGAAATATTATAATTCGCAGAGCAGGGAGATAGATATAATAAAGCTCAACGGCTCTATTGAGTTGGCTCCGATTCTCGGACTTTCAGATGTTATCGTTGATATCGTTGAGACGGGAAAGACACTTTATGAGAACAACCTTGAGCCGAGAGAGACTATCGTGGATATAAGCGCGAGACTCGTGGCAAACAAGGTGAGCTATAAATTCAAGAATGCCGAGATAACCGCTATGTGCGAGAAAATCTCGGAGCAGATAAAGAATTCTTAAGGAGATTATTATGATAAAGACATACAGATACGGCGAGGTGTCGGATGAAGAGATATTCAGCCGTGTGGTTCCCGAGGTCGATGTTACGGCGATTGTTTCCGATATTATCGCAAATGTCAGGGAGCGCGGCGACGCCGCGGTGCTTGAGTACTGCGAGAAATTCGATAAGGCGAAGCTTTCAGCGCTTGAGGTAAGCGAGTCGGAGTTTGACGAGGCTTATGCGGCGGTTGACGATGAATTCAAGGATATAATGAAGAAGGCGGCGAAGAATATCTATGCCTTTCACGCAAAGCAGGTAAGAACCAGCTTAGTGATAAACGGCGATGACGGAGTCGTTATGGGACAGAAGGTAATGCCTATTGAAAAGGTGGGACTGTATGTTCCCGGCGGTACGGCGGCGTATCCCTCATCGGTGCTTATGAACTGTATTCCCGCGAAGATAGCGGGCTGCTCCGAGATAGTTATGGTAACCCCTCCGTCCGCGGACGGAAAGGTGAACCCCGTTATACTTGCGGCGGCAAAAATCGCGGGTGTTGACAGAGTATTCAAGGTTGGCGGTGCGCAGGCGGTTGCGGCTCTGGCTTACGGAACAGAGAGTCTTCCGAAGGTCGACAAGATAGTGGGCCCCGGAAACGCTTTCGTCGCCGAGGCGAAGCAACAGGTGTTCGGTATGGTTGCTATTGATATGATAGCGGGACCGAGTGAGATAATGGTGGTGGCTGACGGTGGCTGTGACGCCGATGTCGTGGCGACAGACCTGCTTTCACAGGCAGAGCACGACAGACTTGCGAGTGCCGTTCTCGTTACAGACAGTGAGGAGCTTGCGGCGGCGGTCAGCGAGTCGCTTGAACGAATAATTCCCACGCTTTCGAGAAGCGAGATAGCGAGAGCGTCTATTGATAACAACGGAAAGATAATAGTTGCCGAGAATCTTGACCTTGCTATCGAGGTGGCTAACAGAATAGCGCCCGAGCATCTTGAGATATGTGTGGACAACCCCTTTGATTATCTTGGAAAGATACGCAACGCGGGTTCGATATTTATGGGCAAGAGCTGTCCCGAGGCACTCGGAGATTACTTTGCGGGACCTAACCACACGCTTCCCACGAGCGGTACGGCGAGATTTTCGAGCCCCTTGTCGGTTGACGATTTCGTGAAGAAGTCGCAGTTTACATATTACACTCCCGAGGCACTCGAAAAGGTATGCGACGATGTCGCTTATTTCGCGAATAAAGAGGGACTTACCGCCCACGCGGCAAGTGCCGTAGTGCGCTCGAAAAAGCAGAAAGCGGACAGATAAAGAGGTAGCGCAATGAGCCGATTTCTTAATGACAGGTATTTATCCCTTGAGGAGTATGTTCCGGGTGAACAGCCGAGGGATATGAAATATGTGAAGCTTAACACAAACGAGTCGCCTTTTCCGCCCTCGGAGGGGGTAGTTGACGCGATAAATGCTGATAGCGTCAGGCTTCTCAAGCTTTATCCCGACCCCGATTGCTCCGAGCTGCGAGATAAGATAGCGGGACTTTTCGGATACGCCAAGGAAAATGTTTTCGTTTCCAACGGCTCCGACGATATCCTTAACTTCTCGTTTATGGCGTTCTGCGGAGATGGGAACCATTCGGTGGTATTTCCCGAGATAAGCTACGGATTTTACAAGGTTTACGCCGACCTTTACGGCGTTGATTACACAGAGATTCCTCTGGCGGCGGATTTTTCTGTCACTCCCGAGGATTATATCGGCATAGGCAAGAACATAGTGATAGCCAATCCAAACGCTCCCACGGGACTCGCTCTTGACAGAGCGACGGTGGAGAGGATAGTCGCCTCAAACCCCGACAATTTCGTGCTTGTTGATGAGGCATACGTTGATTTCGGCGCGGAGAGCTGTGTCGGACTTGTGGGCAAGTACGACAACCTGCTCGTTGTCAGAACCTTCTCAAAGTCCTATTCTCTCGCGGGTGCGAGACTTGGCTTTGCGATAGGCTCGGCGGGGCTTATAGCTGACCTTAACAAGATAAAGTTCTCAACTAATCCCTACAATATAAACAGGCTCTCAATGATTGCGGGTTGCCGCGCCATTGAGGACAATATGTATTATATGAACAACTGCAAGATTATCGCGCGTACACGCAGGAGAGTAACCGAGGAGCTGAAGAATATCGGCTTTGAGGTGCTTGATTCCAAAACTAATTTTATCTTCGCGCGTACCCCCGAGATGGGCGGGGCGGAGCTTTATTCGGAGTTGAAAAAGAGAGGCGTTCTTGTCAGACATTTCAGCCGTGAGAGCATTAAGGATTTCAACCGCATAACGATAGGAACAGACGATGAAATGAACGTATTTCTTCGTGCGGTGAGAGAGATACTCGGAAAGTGATTTTCGGGTTTTAGAGAAAGGAAACGTTATGAGAAAAAGTGAAATAGTCAGAAAAACAGGTGAGACCGATATAAAGCTCTCTCTCGCGCTTGACGGAGAGGGTAAGAGCAGTATAAACAGCGGCTGCGGCTTTATCGACCATATGCTTACGCTCTTTGCCAAACACGCGCGTTATGACCTTGAGGTCGAGTGTCAGGGCGATACGTATGTCGATTACCACCACAGTGTTGAGGATATAGGAATTTGTCTCGGACGCGCATTCTCGGAGGCGCTCGGAGATTGTGTGGGCATCGCGAGATACGGCGATATCATTCTCCCGATGGACGAGGCGCTGATAATGTGCGCGGTCGATATCTGCGGACGCGATACCCTCGTGGCAAGACTTGATATCCCGGCGCAGAAGGTTGGCGATTTTGATACAGAGCTTGTCGAGGAATTTCTCGCGGCTTTCGTGAGAAGCGCGAAGATAAGTTTGCACGTAAGACAGCTTGAGGGAAGAAACTCTCACCACATAATTGAGGGCGTATTCAAGGCACTCGGAAGAACACTCGCAAAGGCGACGGCAATTGACAGCGCGAGAGCGGGAGAAATTCCTTCGACAAAGGGTACGATAGTATGATAGCGATTATAGATTACGGTGTTGGAAATCTTTTTTCACTCGCAAGTTCCTTCGCTTATATCGGCAAAGAAGCAAATCTTACCTCCGATATAGCGGAGATAAGAGCTGCGGA
>JAFTHJ010000025.1 GCA_017457465.1 Clostridia bacterium
GATAGAGGTTCACAACGACCCCCAACACGCGCTTTGCGACGGAGCGCAGTCACTCACACCCGATGCGTTTGCCGACGTTACGCGCGCGGTAAATAAAGTCCTCGCCGCAGTTAAGGAGATTTAAAATGAAAGTAGGAATATGCGGTCTCGGACTTATCGGCGGTTCTATGGCAAAGGCATACAAGGCAGCGGCGCATACGGTCTACGGATCCGACATAAACCAAGCGTCGCTCGGAGACGCGGCTCTGGCGGGGATCACAGACGGTACTCTCGATGAAAGCACACTTCCCGAATGCGACCTTATATTCGTCGCGCTCTATCCCGAAGCGGCAATAAAATACCTTGAGGAAATCGCGCCGAAGGTATCGGGAAATACTGTGGTAATAGACCTCTGCGGAACGAAAAAGCTGATATGCGAGACAGGCTTTGCCCTCGCCGAGCGCTACGGCTTCACATTCGTTGGCGGACACCCGATGGCAGGTACGCAATATTCGGGAATAAAATACTCAAAGGAAACGCTTTTCAAGAATGCTCCTATGGTAATAGTTCCCCCGATATACGACGACATATATTTTCTTGACAGAATAAAACAGCTTCTCGCCCCCGCGATGTTCGGCAAGATAACCGTCACCACGGCAGAGGAGCACGACAAAATGATAGCCTTCACTTCCCAGCTTGCGCACGTAGTGTCAAACGCCTACGTAAAAAGCCCCACGGCACAGAACCACAAGGGATTTTCGGCGGGAAGCTACAAGGATATGACTCGTGTGGCATGGCTCAACGAGTATATGTGGAGTGAGCTGTTTTTGGAGAACAAGGAGCCTCTGCTCTTTGAAATAGACAGTATAATCGCCTCGCTCACCGAATACAAGGAAGCGATTGAGGGCGACGACAAGGAAAGGCTGACACAGCTTCTGCGAGACGGCAGAGTGGCAAAGGAAAAGGTTGACGGATAAGCGAAAGGAAAATTTATGAGAACTATAAGAGTAAAAGCATCGGTTGAATATGATGTTATTATAGACAGCGGTATACTCTCACGCGCGGGAGAGCTTTCTCTGCCCGTATGCGGCGTCTGCTCGGCGTGTATAGTTACAGACGATACCGTAGACGCGCTGTACTCAAAAACGCTTGAAAAATCACTTTCGGATAGCGGATTTCGCATAGTAAAACTCGTCATACCTCACGGTGAGGCGTCAAAAAGCACGACCTCACTTGTAAATCTGCTTGAGTTTTTGGCGGAGAATAAGCTCACCAGAAGCGACTGCATCTTCGCCCTCGGAGGCGGTGTTGTCGGTGACCTTGCGGGTTTTGCCGCGGCGGTATATCTGCGCGGTATAAAATTCATTCAACTCCCCACAACGCTTCTCGCGGCAGTGGATTCCTCTGTCGGAGGCAAGACCGCGGTCGACCTCGTGGCGGGTAAAAACCTTGCGGGTGCGTTTCATCAGCCCTCGCTCGTCATCTGCGACTATAAAACACTCGACACTCTGCCTGACGAAATATTCGCCGACGGCTGCGCAGAGGTAATAAAATACGGAATTATAAACGACCGCTCCCTGTTTGAGCTTCTCAAGAGCGGAATTAGAAATAATCTTGAGGAGATAATAGCGGCGTGTGTGCTTAACAAGAGCCGTATCGTTGCCGCTGACGAGTTTGACACGGGAATGCGACAGCTTCTAAACCTCGGTCACACTGTAGGACACGCCATAGAGGCTCGTTCGGACTTCGGCATCTCGCACGGAAGCGCCGTGGCTATGGGAATGGCGATAGTCACACGCGCGGCTGTATCTATGGGGCTTTGCCCCGAGGACGACCTCGGCGAGGTCATAGCGATGCTCGAGAGCGCCTCGCTTCCAACGACCTGTCCGTATGCCGCTGACGAGCTTGTCGGTACGGTACTCGGAGATAAGAAACGCTTTGGCGACACTATATCGCTCGTCGTTCCCTACTCGGTGGGCGACAGCAGACTCTATAAGATAAATGTAACTGAACTGAAGGATTTTTTCGAAAGAGGACTTAAAGAATGAATGTGAGAATATCCCCCTCTGTTCCCTCGGGAAAGATAAAGGCTATTGCCTCAAAATCGGCAGCCCATAGACTACTTATATGCGCAGCGTTTGCCGATAAGGCGACAGAGCTTGTCTGCGAGGAGATAAACGACGATATCTCGGCAACAGTAAGATGTCTCAACGCGCTCGGAGCGAAGATAACGAGACGCGGAACGAGCTTTGTCGTTCTCCCGATAAGAAATGTCAGAGAGAACGCCGTGCTTGACTGCGGAGAGAGCGGCTCGACTATGCGCTTTCTCGTTCCCGTTGTAGCCGCGCTCGGCTGCGGGGCTTCATTCGCTATGTCGGGCAGACTCCCCGAGCGTCCCCTCTCTCCTCTGCGCGAGGAGCTTGAGGCTCACGGAATAGAATTCTCCGCCATAGGCTCAAATCCGCTCACGCTCAAGGGCAAGATAGATGCGGGAGAATATAAAATCAGGGGAGATGTATCCTCACAGTTTATAAGCGGACTGCTTTTCGCGCTCTCGATAACAGAGGGCGACAGCAGAATAATAATTGAGGGAAAGAGCGAATCGGCACCCTACATAAATATGACGGTAGACGCGCTCTATGAATTTGACGCCGAACCTGAACGAACAGAGGACGGCTTTGCCGTAACGGGCAGAAAAAGACTCACATCTCCCGAAAAGCTTACCGTTGAGGGCGACTGGTCAAACGCCGCCTTTGCGCTCTGCGCGGGTGCGATATCGCCTCACGGAAAGGTCAGCGTATATGCGCTTGACTCGGAATCAACACAAGGCGACAGAGGAATTGTCGAAATACTCGTAAGATTCGGCGCTGATGTGCGCCGCAAGGGCGATTGCTTCACGGTACGCGGCGGTGAGCTTTGCGGCATAGATATAGATGCGACCAATATCCCCGACCTTGTTCCCGTAATAGCGGTCACAGCTGCGGCTGCAAAGGGACAAACGGTGATACACGGCGCCGCAAGGCTTAAAATCAAGGAAAGCGACCGACTTTCAACCGTCACCGATATGCTCCTGACGCTCGGAGCGGACATAGAAAAGACCGACGACGGACTTATTATAAACGGCGGAAAGCCACTCACAGGCGGTGAGGTATCATCCTGTGGAGACCACAGAATCGCGATGAGCGCGGCGGTAGCCTCGGTAATCTGCCAAAACGATATAACAATCACCTCGGCAGAGGCGGCGGCTAAATCCTACCCCACATTCTGGGACGATTTTGCCTCACTCTCAATCAACTTGACAAAGGAAGCTTGATATGTCAACAACCTACGGAAAAAATTTAAAAATAACTATATACGGCGGCTCACACGACAGTGAGATAGGCATCTTTTGCGAGGGGCTTCCCCGTGGATTTGTCCCCGACACGGAAGCGCTTGAAGCCTTTATGAAGCGTCGCGCCCCAGGACAGAACGCATACTCAACAAAGCGTCGTGAGCCCGACAAGCCCGTATTCCTTTGCGGTCTTGACGAGAGCGGTGCGCTGAACGGCGAGAGGCTTCATGCGGTGATATACAATACCAACCAGCACTCCGCCGATTACTCAAATCTTACATTTATCCCCCGCCCCTCTCACGCCGATTTCGCGGCGAGAATGAAATACGGCGAGGCGGTAGACCTTCGCGGCGGCGGACATTTCTCGGGCAGACTCACTGCCCCTATGTGCATAGTCGGCGGTATATGTCTGCAATATCTCGCTTCACAAGGCATACATATAGGCGCTCATGTTTATTGTGTGGGCGATGTTTACGACACACCTTTCGATATGGTAAACATATCGGACGATACTCTCGCTCTTCCCTCTCGCTCGGATTTTCCCGTGCTTGACGCCGAGGCGGGTGCGCGTATGAGAGAGACGATAGAAGCGGCAAGGCTTGACGGCGACTCGGTCGGAGGAATAATCGAGGTCGCAGCCACAGGACTTCCCGCGGGACTCGGAGAGCATATGTTTGACGGAGTCGAGGGCAGAATTTCGGCTATCGTATTCGGTATTCCCGCAGTAAAAGGAATCGAGTTCGGAAACGGATTTGAGTGCGCTCATCTCCGCGGCTCCGAGAACAACGACGGATTCTATACCGACGGAAGCAAAATATACACGAAAACAAACAACGCGGGCGGAATACTCGGCGGAATGTCAAACGGAATGCCTCTGATATTCCGAGCGGCAATGAAGCCCACACCATCTATATACAAGGAGCAAGACAGCGTAGATATGAACTCGATGACGAACTGCCGACTTACCATCAAGGGCAGACACGACCCGTGTGTAGTCATCAGAGCCGTGCCCGTATTCGAGGCGGCGACGGCTATCGCACTTACCGATATGCTGCTTGATGGCGAGAGCTGATATGTCACTTAACGCAAAGCACACCAAAATAGCAGGTTATATCGGGTATCTGACACAGGCACTCACCATAAATTTCGCGCCTCTGCTCTTTCTGACCTTCGTAAACACCTACGGTCTGACACTGACGAGGATAAGCACTCTGGTAGCTATAAGCTTCTCTGTTCAGCTTCTGACCGATGCCTTTGAAGCGAAATTCGCCTCAAAGCTAAACACCCGCGCGACAGTCGTTATCGGGCATATTCTTGCGGTTGTCGGAGTTACGGGATACGCCTATCTGCCCGAGATAATGCCAACTCCGTTTATCGGACTTCTCATATGCACGGTAACCTCGGCGGTAGGCGCGGGAATAGTTGAGGTACTTATAAGCCCTATAATTGAAGCTTGTCCCACGGGAGAAAAAAGCGCCGCTATGAGCCTTCTCCATTCATTTTACTCTTGGGGACAGGTCGGTGTCGTTCTCCTCTCAACTCTTTTCTTTACCCTCGTAGGTATCGAGCACTGGAGAATCCTCTCCTTAATCTGGGCGATAATTCCCGCCACGGGAGCTTTTGCTTTTGCTGTCGTTCCGATATACGAGCTTGAGGCAGATACTCTCCCCACAGAGGAAAGAAAAAAGCGCTCCGCGGGAACCTCGGGACTCTTTTTCGTATTCTTCACGCTTATGGTATGCGCGGGAGCGGCGGAAATGGTTATGAGCCAATGGGCGTCCACCTTTGCCGAGTCGGGACTCGGAATTTCAAAAACACTCGGCGACCTTCTCGGTCCCTGCGCGTTTGCCCTGCTTATGGGTATAGCGAGACTAATATACGCCAAGTCGAGCGAGAAAATAAACCTTGATAAATTTATACTTGTATCGGCAATATTGTGTGTGGTATCTTATTTTATCGCGGCACTCTCGCCAAATCCCATTATATCTCTTGTCGGCTGCGCCCTCTGCGGTCTCTCTGTCGGAGTAATGTGGCCGGGAACATACAGTCTCGCGACCGCGCGTATGTCGGGCGTGGGCGTTCAGATGTTTGCCCTGCTCGCGCTCGGCGGAGACCTTGGCTGTATGATAGGTCCTGCCGCGGCAGGTTGGTTTGCGGGACTTTTCGGAGATAATTTGAGAATCTCATTCCTTCTCGCATCGGTATTCCCGATAATCATAATTTTACTGCTTTGTCTGTGGAGCAGAAAAAACAAGTCTGCAAATAAAGAAAGGAAGCTTTAAAAATGGATATAAGCGAACTTCGTAATAATATAGACGCTATAGACCGTGAGCTTGTTGAGCTCTTCAAGAAAAGAATGAATGTCTCGGCAGAGGTTGCGGAATATAAGCGTCAGAACAATATGCGGGTGCTTGACTCGTCTCGTGAACGCGCTCTGCTCACAAAGGTTGCCGAGCTTTCGGGTGAGGAATTTGAGGATTACACCAGAACCCTGTATTCCACGATTCTCGACCTTTCTCGCTCATATCAGCACAAAAGGCTTGGAGCCACAACCGAGCTTTGCGAGATGATAAACAGCGCCGAGCAGACAACCCCGAAAATCTTCCCCGAGGCGGCAACCGTTGCCTGTCAGGGAGTTGAGGGGGCATATTCCCAAATCGCAACAGAGAGACTTTTCAAGGCTCCCTCGATAATGTTTTTCTCGAGCTTTGACAAGGTGTTCTCGGCAATCGAGTCGGGTATGTGCAAATACGGCGTTCTCCCCATTGAGAACAGCACCGCGGGCTCTGTCAAGCAGGTGTACGACCTGATGATAAGCAGAAAATTCAAGATAGTCCGCTCGGTAAGAATAAAGATAGACCATAACCTCCTCGCCAACAAGGGCGCAAAGCTTGAGGATATCAAGGAGATATTCTCGCACGAACAGGCGATAAGCCAATGCTCGGAATTTCTCGCGAAGCTCGGCAAGGATGTGAAGATAACACGCGTTGAGAATACCGCAGAGGCTGCCCGTATGGTCTCCGAGTCGGGACGAACCGATATCGCATCTATATCCTCACGCTCCTGTGCCGCGCAGTACGGTCTTTCAGTGGTCGCGGGTGCTATTCAGGATAACGGAAACAACCACACTCGCTTCATCTGTATCTCAAACGAGCTTGAGATATATCCGGGTGCCGACCGCACCAGCCTTATGCTCGTCACACCCCATAAGCCGGGTGCGCTCTATAAGATGCTCGCGCGCTTCAACGCCCTCGGAATAAACCTTCTCAAGCTTGAATCGCGCCCTCTGCCCGACAGAGATTTTGAATTTATGTTCTATTTCGACATTGAAGCGTCGGTATACTCACCCAAACTTGCCCAGCTCCTCGCAGAGCTTGAGCAGGAATGTGACGATTTCTCATATCTCGGCTCATATTCGGAGGTAATATAATGAGAAGCGGATATAAAAATATGAAATGCGGACTTATAGGAGAGCATCTATCTCATAGCTTCTCTCCGCTTATCCACGGTGAGCTGACCGATTACGATTATCAGCTCTATGAGCTTCCCCCCGAAAAGCTCGGAGATTTCGTTAAAGGTGGCGGTCTTGACGCATTCAATGTAACTATTCCCTATAAAAAAGATGTAATGCAATATCTCGACGAGATATCCCCCGAGGCGCTCTCTATCGGCTCGGTAAATACCGTCGTAAGAAAGAACGGTAAGCTTTACGGCTACAATACCGATTATTTCGGCTTTAACCATATGGTGGAGCTTTCGGGTATCAGAGTAAAGGGCAAAAAGGCTATCGTTTTCGGTACGGGCGGAGCCTCTCTCACTGTCTGTGCGCTCTTGAGAGACCTTGGAGTGAGTGAACTTGCCGTGATAGGCATTGAGGACAACACTCCCGAAAATATCGCAAAGCATTCCGATGCCCAAATCGTCGTTAACGCGACTCCCGTGGGAATGTATCCCAAGAACGGAAATGCCCCCACTTCTCTTTCGGCGTTTCCTGACTGTCTGTGTGTATTCGATGTTATATTCAATCCCGCGCGTACAGCACTCCTGCTTGAAGCGGAGGCGCGCGGAATCCCCTATGTGAACGGACTCCCTATGCTCGTAGCTCAAGCGGCAAAGGCGTTTGAATACTTCACAGGAGACCGTTGCGAGGACGGCTGCATAGATAAAATCACCTCGCTTATAAGCCACAGAACGAGAAATATCGTGCTTGTGGGTATGCCCGGCTGCGGAAAATCAACTGTCGGAAAGCATATCGCCGAGCGCCTCGGACGGCAATTTGTTGACGCAGACACCGAGTTTGAGACAAAATACGGTATCTCACCCGCAGAGTGCATAGAAAGCCGCGGAGAGGAAGAATTCCGCCGTATGGAGCACGAGGTAATACGTGAGCTCGGAAAACAGAGCGGACTCGTTATAGCGACGGGTGGCGGGGCGGTCACGCGGGAATACAACTATGCTCCCCTGCACCAGAACGGATGCATCTTCTTCATCGAACGTGCGCTCACAAAGCTTTCCCGTGACGGCAGACCGCTTTCTATGAAGACCTCGCCCGAGGAAATGTATGCAAAAAGGATAGACTCATACCGTCGCTTTGCCGATGTGACAGTCGTGAGCAACGAGGTCGTTGAGGATACTGTCAATAAGATAATATCCGAATTTGAAAATTTAAATTGACGCGCAGAGTCGCGCGGAACGGAGAAAAAATGAAGATACTTGTTATAAACGGGCCTAATCTCAATATGCTGGGAATAAGAGAGCCCGGAATATACGGCGACAGAAGCTTTGCCGCACTCGAAAAATTCATAAAGGACTCGGCAGCGGAGCTGAACATTGAGGTATCTCTCTTTCAGTCCAATCACGAGGGTGAGATTGTAGATGTGATACAGTCAGCATACGGAGTTTTTGACGGTATCGTAATAAACCCCGCGGCATATACCCACACGAGCGTGGCTATTCTCGACGCCCTTAAGGCAGTCGGACTCCCTACCGTCGAGGTGCATCTTTCCGACATCAATTCACGCGAGGAATTCAGACGCTTCTCATATGTCTCCCTTGCCGCCAAGAAAACTATCTGCGGGATGGGCTTTGACGGATACCGCGAAGCACTCGAATATTTCTGCTGATAAAACAAATAACATAAAATCTCCCACAGACCGCAGTCTGTGGGAGATTATTTTTTAATCATATATTTTCAGTGAAGCGTATTCATATTCCGCTATATTGTTTTTCTCTTCCACGCAATCGCTCACCGAGCAATCGTGGCGAGATAAATACATGGCAAGTGTCGGCAAATTCTTTGAAGTGTCATAAAGATTCAGGCGCTCCGCACACTCAATCGAGACACCGAATACAGCATCAACATTGGCTTCAAAATTGCTCTTTATTATAAGTGTTTTCCCGCTCTCGGCTTCGGCAAGTGCGTTTATCCGCGCCGCCATAGCTATAGCCGAGCTTATATCGGCTCTGTCGTTCGGTATTACTTCCATAACGGAAATCTCTGTATCGGTAGGCTTTATCCTGTACCTTGCCGTAACAAGCTCTCCCTCTGTCAGTGACAAAGTCTCAACACAAGGCTCGGATAAAAGCGTTGATGGATACATATGATAAACGCCGCTGTCTTCGTCTCCTGCTACTCTGACCTTTATGTAATCAGCACCCGCCGCCTGACATATCCCATTGGACGAGGTCTCCGATATTCCGTAAACCGATATAAAATCGGCAGAATATGCGCGTATGCTTTCCGCGACAGAATTCACTTGAGCAATACTTAACTGCGACTCAAACGGATATACCGAGAGGACAGAAAGCTCCGAGCTTATAAAGGTAAATTTCATAGCCTCGCTTATAAGAATATCCGAACTGCCGCTTTTGTCGGTTGCGCACAGTGCGCCCAAAAGACGCTCTGCCGCCAGTTGGTAACCGAAAGTATTTTCGGCGGCAATAGCTATTCCCGTCGGGTATGAAAATATTCCCGCCTCGTTATCCCCAACAGAGATACTCAAACGCAAAAAATTATTGCTCTCTCCGATATAAATTGCTCTAGTACTGTCCGATACCTCCGAGCATTCCTTTATCCTCAAATAATATCCCGCTCTCTCGGAAAGAGAATCTCTGAACGACAGTGCGATGTCACAGGAAGCCGATACGGATTTGTCGTATAAAAGAGTGTAATCACAAAGCTCAAAGCCGTTAAGTGTTATTTTTTCTATACTGTACTCTCCACGGTAAAAATAAGAGGTGTCCGCGCTCATAAACAGCTCAATGTCGGCATAATTGACAACGTCCTTTGTGAATTTATCTATTGCGGAGAGTGTAGCTCTCTCGCACAGACCTCCCACAACAATAGCCTCGCCCGAATATCCGTAACCGAAATCCTCGGCGCGATATCCGCGAAAAAAGCTTTGGCTCTCACCTCGCGAGGTGTCTCCTATCAGTATCTCACGGTCCTCTTTACCGATATCGGCATCCTCGTGGTCGTAAAACAAATCGGTCTCTGTCTCGGTATTCTCCCCGATTTTATACGCCAACTTCTCCGCCGCCTCATAAAGCTCCGAGGAGCTGCTTGACGGAATAATTATCACGTACCGCTCCGCAGCTTTTTCACGCCCATCAAGCTCTTCCTGAAGGTCTGCTAAAATGTCATCGTAATAGTCATCCTCATCCTTATGTGAACAAGCACAGAACACAAAAATCAATAATACCAAGCTCAACGCAAGTAAAATTAATATGTGTATTTTATGTCTGAAATTATCTGTAATCAAACCTCTCTCCGTCCTTTATGGGAAGATATTTTCCGAATGATATCTCCGATATTTTCGGTATTAATTTATCGGCAACACCCGTCTTTACGGCAAAGACTATCTTTACGTCCGCTTCAAAAACGGTGTCGTCGATGAGCGCTCCGTAAGAGGATAGAAGAGGTAAAAACTTCTGATATTCCGAATATCCGCAATTCAGCGAAAAAACCTCGTATTTCTCATAGGTAATTATATTAGCCGCCTCAAGAGCTATCTTCGCTCCGTGCGCGTAGGCTCTCACAAGTCCACCCGCGCCAAGCAAAATTCCGCCAAAATATCTGGTCACAACCACGCATACACCGTCAACACCGCTTTTTCTTATCGTGTCAAGCACGGGCATACCCGCGGTTCCCTGCGGCTCTCCGTCGTCAGAATATTTCGCGACTCTGCCGCCCTCAAGCAGATAGGCAAATACATTGTGAGTAGCATCCATATGCTCCCGCTTTTTCTGCTTGACGAACTCCATAGCCTCCTCGGCGCTCTTGACAGGCTTTGCGTATCCTATAAAGAGCGATCTGCGCTCCTCGAACTCGGCAGATGCCTCGCGCTCGACAGTAGTATAGTAATTATTTTCGCTCAAACCGCTCCCTCCTTTCATTATCAGTCAAAATCTTCCTCGTCCGTATTGTCAATGTCGCCGTCAACGGCGTATTTTCTCATAAGTCCCCTTGCCTTGGCATCAGCCAGTGCCGTTACCGTGATAGCCTCGGCACCGTATTCCACCGCCTCGACAGTCGCGTTCTTATAAAGAATATTTAGTGCTCCCGCGTCACTGTTCGGAATCGAATAAGTCACTCTCTTTTTGCCGTCAAGCACAAGCTCCTCTATCTTTGATACAAGCAGGTTTATTCCCTGACCTGTCTTCGCTGATATATAGACCACATTGTTCGAGTCGGAATGTCTGCCAACACCCGCAAACTCGGCAACTCCGAGGTCACACTTGTTGAAAACATATATCGTCGGCTTCCCACCCGCGCCAAGCTCGGAAAGCAGATTTTCCGTTACCTCAAGCCTTGTGCGGAACTCGGGGTCGGACGCGTCAATAATTATCAGCAGAATGTCTGCATAACACGCCTCCTCAAGGGTTGAACGAAAGGCGCTTATCAGATGGTGAGGAAGCTTGTTTATAAAGCCTACCGTGTCGGTAAGAAGTATTCTCTCACCGCAAGGAAGCTCGTATTTTCTCGTAGTCGGGTCAAGAGTGGCAAAAAGCTTGTCCTCGGCAAGTATACCCGCATCGGTCATTCTGTTAAGCAGCGTGGATTTTCCCGCGTTTGTATATCCGACAATAGCTATCTTCGGGAGTCCGCTCCTGTCGCGCGAGACTCGCATAGTGCTTCTGTTTTTCTCCATCTCGGCAATCTGTGCCTCAAGAGCGACTATTCGCCGCCGCATATGCCTCCTGTCGGATTCGAGCTTCGACTCACCGGGACCTCTGGTACCTATTCCGCCGCCGAGTCTCGACATATCGACTCCGTGTCCCGCAAGTCTTGGCGCGGTATACTTGAGCTGGGCGAGCTCAACCTGAAGCTTTCCCTCTCCGCTGACCGCGTGAAGAGCGAATATATCAAGTATCAGAATAGAGCGGTCAATAACTCTGACCTTCTCTCCCACAATATCCTCTATATTTCTTATCTGCGACGGTGAGAGGTCGCAGTCAAACACCACAAGATTGGCGTCATTACAAGCGCAGATGTAAGCAAGTTCCGCCGCCTTTCCGCTTCCTATAAGCGTTCTCGGGTCGGGGGTGTCCTTGTTCTGCGTCAGCCTTGCGATAGTCTCTCCGCCGGCGGTGTCGAGTAAGCGCTCAAGCTCGTCAAGGCTTTTTGAAACATCCTCCTCACTCTCGTTGCGGCTCACTATCCCCACAAGCACGGCTCTGTCGCAAATTTTTTCACCTATATCCATAAAACCTCCATCAAGGCAATAATCTTTACATACACAGTTATGATACCATATTAACTCATATTTTTCAATAGATTGCAGACAAATATACCCTCTTTTTTGACATTTACAGAGCAAAAATGACCTGCAAGTATTCTTCTCGCAAAGATCCTTCGCTTCGCTCGAGGATGACACGGCGGGAAATTAGCCAAACAAGTACAATAAAAAACAACAATCGACGGTACGCAAGTGTCCGTCGATTGTTTTCCTCAGAGAAAAGACCACGAGATACAGATCATAATACGGTTACCGCCTCAAACCTTTTGCTTTAAAAGGTTTGGAAGGGGCTCGGGGAAACCTTTCC
>JAFTHJ010000026.1 GCA_017457465.1 Clostridia bacterium
TAATGTGTATGACGGCAACAAAATTTCTAAAATCAATTGATTTTAGTGAATAAATATGGTAAAATAGATAAGAGTAATGCTCTGATGACAGAGCAGATGTTTTGAGGAGGCGCAGGTATGAAGAGGACGGTATCCTTTCTGATAGTGGCGGTAATAATTTTGCAATGCTTTACGGCGCTTATATCGGCGTCCGATTTTGCTGCGTCCGATATCGATGAAAAGGAGCTGATGAGCTCCGACGAGAATATCGGAGATATACACGAGTGTATCTATCTTCCCGAGGAAGAAAAGGTCACCGTAAGCGGAACTATAAATCACGAGGTTATGGTAACCCATAATGACTATAAAATAGCCTTGTTTTCAGTTCCCGAGGGCAAAACGCTATATGAGGTAGTAAGCGCCCCCGAGGCAAAGCCGCTCGCGAGTGCGGATATTTCGTTAAAGTTTGAGTTTGAGGTGGATGCCGAGACCAACGAGGAGAGATTTTCGCGCTACGCGGTCGTTATCTATAACAATAGCGGAGACGTTAAGGCGATAGACGAGCCGAAACACGCGAATGTCGAAACCGACTATAGCTACGATTTTGATGATAAGACTCCGTATAAGGGTGTTTCAACCTCGCTTGTCTCCTCTGCAACCGACGCGGGAGCGGGAAGCGCGATAATCCCCGTATACCTTGAGAAGCTTCTCGGAAGCGCGTCCACGGGATATCTCTATTCGCTTCAGGGTTCGTATATCTATTTCGATAAGGCATATGTCGGAGAGCTTGACTCGAGTATAAAAAGCCTTTCGGCAACAGGCTGCAGAGTTTATTTGCAATTTCTTATAAGCGCCGATGCCGAGAGCGGAATTACCGTTCTTGATACCCCCGAATCCGAAAAATACTCGCTTCCCGATATGAGCGCGGAGCAGTCTGTTAATCTTATAGTTGCCTTTACCGACTTTATATGCGACAGATACGATACCCGTCAGGCATCGCACATAAGCGGAATAATTCTCGGAAGCTCGGTGGATACGGGCTATGTCGCCGAGGTTGGAACAGTCGAGGCTTACGCGGAAAATTACGCGCATTATATGGTAGTCTCGGGAACCGTTGCCAGAGCGATAAGTCCGTCAATAGATATCGTTATGCCTATCAGCGATACCAATACTTACGGTACAGAGGACTATTCAAAGATAGCGCTGAAGCCCTCGGAGCTTCTTGAGGATACATGTGCTTTCTTTGACAGATGCTTCTCTGACGGATTTTTGTTTTCGACTATGGTAGAGACCTCGTCCATACCATACGGAATAAGCGAGGAGACTCTCGTCAGCAAAGAGTTTTCGGCTAAAGGATATGAGGGTATAAACGCCGATAACGCGAAGCTCTATTCAGCATATCTTGACACGCTGAAGGCAAAGTATGACAGTGCGCCGAAAAGCTTTATGTTTATGTGGAGCGTTCCGTCGGATATATCGGGAAACGTGCTTTCCTGCGCATACGCGTATTCCTATTTCAAGCTTATGTCAAACGAAAAGATAAGCTCGTTCGTCGTCTCGTTTGCGGAGAGAGAGAAGAACGGAAACTATATGGGATATACCGAGATATCCGAAATTATGAAATATATTGATACGACCGATAGCTTCAGCATTACGGCTCCGCAGCTCACAATGCTCGGGGCTAATAACTGGTATGCCGTCATAGATGATATGTACGGTGGAAGATTTGATATCAGACGTATCCTTGAGCTTAAATACCTTGAGTCTATGCCCGAAAATATAATAGGCAACTATTCGTACTATGACTTCTCATATTACACTGCCGTATCCGAGTGGTTCGGAGGAAGCTCGTGCGATTCGCTCAAGATAGATTACAGTGATATAAGCGGACGCTCTTTACAGGCGCATTTTGGCGGAAACGCAAATGCTCCATCGGAATTTTCGGAAATATATTGCAGCTATGAATACCCCGAAAACTTCGTGTATACACCTTATATGTCGTTGGATTTCAGTATTGAGAATGACGCTAACGATAAGGGGGCTATCTATGAGATAAGGGTAGCGTTCGGCTCGGGGAAGAATTCAGCCGAGATAACAAGAATATGCCGCGCATACGAAAAGACTACGGTTCTGTTTGACATTTCCGAGTTTTGCGAGGTGTCTATGGCAGACTATATCAAGATAGGCGTCAGATGTCTGACGGGCGACGGAGTCGGATACAAGCTCTGTCTCGCTTCTATGGAGGGATACAGTGCGCAGTATGTATCCGAGGAGCTTGAAAGCCTCATCTCCGACGAGCGTTTGAGAATAAGAAATATGCTTCAGGATGAGGAAAAGGAGACCGAGAAGGAAGAGAATACATTCCTTGTTGTCGCGGGAATTGCCGTTGTCGTGGCTGTTATCGGCGTGGGAATATTTATGTGCTTCAAGCGAGAGGAAGAGGAACAAGACCAATAATTTTGAATAATAAAAGCGGGTGTCTCAAGAAGTGAGACACCCGTGATTTTATTTTTTGCTTTCGTTATCCTCATCAGAGCTTCCGAAGAGCATTCGCAGTCGCTCTGTCTGCTCCAGTACCGAGGCTTCCTTCATTCTTTTGAGAACAGGCTCTTCCTTGCTGTCCTCCTCGTCAGACTCGTAATCCTCCTCGTCCTCATAATTCTCAAGCTTCTTTTTTGCGAATATGTTCATATTCAGTTGCTTTTCGCGTTTTGCCGAGAGCGCGGTGATTACCGTTACTGCGATAAAAAGAATTATCGACACAAGTCCGTAATGTATCGTGGTGAATTTAACACTTACATTGTAAAGCAAGAGCCTTTGATAGAAAATTGCCAGAATGTCGGGGAAGAAGAACAGGGGGACTACCAGAAAGCGAAGAAGTGAGAGGACAAAGCGATTTGGAATTATCGCGGTGAATATGTTCTTCGACCTTTCGGCGTCCTCTGTGGGGGCTTTGTCTCTGTAATATATCAGAGATACCGCAGATGCCCAAAGGCTCACGGCAAATCCGAGAACAAAGAGAATAAACATAACAGTTATAGCGGTAAATACCGCCTGTGAGAAAAGCCTTTCATCGTTGGTTTGCTGAACCGAAGCCGAAAAAAGATAGTTTCTCGTTTTTGTCCAACAGTTGCCCAGAAGCTGCCAGAGCGAGAGAACCCCCTGCTTCTTGGAGTCAAGTGAGTATTCGACAGAGGGGATAAGTGTAATCAAAATCAGCGCTACGCCCGACACTATCGGCGCTATACGCTCGGTGTATATGAGCCCGAGCCGCTTTTGCTTTCTTTTCATTTTACTACCTCCCCTCGGCTCCCGAAGCTTAACGGTAAGAGCTCACTTGGGGTATAGGTTTTTGAATTTCCCGAGCTGTCGGCAAGAATTATCTGAAAATCCTCGCCGCAAAACTCAGCTATGACCTGACGGCAGACGCCGCAGGGAGAACAGATGTCAAGAGCGGAACCGTTCGTCCTTCCGCCGACTATAGCTATCGCCACGAAATCCCGCTCTCCCTCGCTGACCGCCTTGAAGAAAGCCACTCTTTCGGCGCAGCAGGTGGGCGTGAATGAGACAGATTCCACGTTACAGCCCGTGTATATCCTTCCGCTTTTCGTGAGCAGTGCGGCGCCCACCGAAAAGCCCGAATAAGGTGAATAGGCAAATGCTCTCGCGCCGAGAGCTGCCTCAATAAGCTCTTTTTTGTCCATAACAGTTTATTTGTTGAGGGGCGCCTCAATGCCCTCCATATAGTAAGAAGCCTCCATATCGGCAACACAAAGAGCAAACGCGAGAGGGAACATCTCAAGCGCACGGCCTACTTGATTTGCGTCCTCGGGGCCTGAAAATCCCATATGATATCTTATCGCAAATGCCTCGTCGCGAGTGAGCTTCATATATCCCGAAATTATGTATACCGATTTTTCACCGTGACCGTATGGCAGAGTGTCATCTATCGTATAATAAGGTACGGACTCCCAAACACCGTTCTTTTTTACGTTTCTCATCTCCGTACGGTAGAAGTTTACCTTGCAGAGGTCGTGGAGAAGTGCCGCTATCGCAAGACTTTCCTCTGAAAACTTGAAGCCGTATTTGTCCTTGAAGCGGGGGCGATTGACAAAATCGCACAGACACTCGTATACATTGAGACTGTGCTCAAGCAGTCCGCCCTCGTATGAGCCGTGGAAGCGAGTACTTGCGGGAGCGGTGAAAAAGTCGCATTTGTCGGACGTGAGATATTCAAGAAACTTGTCGCTCCCCTCGCGGGTTATGCAGGAACGGTATATTTCAAGGAATTTTTCTTTGTTTGTCATAATATGGAATATCCTTTCATAAACTTTATAAAATGTTTTACGTTGATATTTTACCACAAAGGAGTTAATAAATCAACAATTTGCGAAAATATTGA
>JAFTHJ010000027.1 GCA_017457465.1 Clostridia bacterium
GAGGTACCCATAATGAATAACGGTACTGTAAAATGGTTTAACGCTGAAAAGGGTTACGGATTTATTTCCAACGACGAGGGCGGAGACGATATCTTCGTTCACTTCTCGGTTATCCAGTGCGAGGGCTACAAGACACTCAAGGAAGGTCAGAAGGTGACCTTTGACGTTGAGCCCGACCCCAAGAACAGCGCAAAGATGAGAGCTATAAACGTAAAGCCTCTCTGATTAAACCCAATTGAGAAACGGGTGTCTCACACTGTGAGACACCCGTCAGTTTTATTTAAGGTCTTTGATATTTTCCTTTATCTCGTCGGTAATGAGCTTCATCTGGTCAACACAGAGCTTGTAGTAATTCGTAAGCGTACGTCTGTCAGCGCTTCTCGCGTAGAGCGACATAGGAATGTTCTCGTGGTGGCTCAAATGATATTTAGCCGTAACGGGATAAACAGGGTTCTCGGTAAAGGCGCACATAGAGAGAGCCGCCTGAACCTTTTGGGCCATTTCGGGATACTTCTTGAAGTTGTGGCAGAGCCATACATAAAGCTCGGGGTGGAAGTTACACATAATTCCGCAGTATCCGTCGCCGCCCGACTTGAGCGATTCAAGGCAGGTCTGTCCGTTCGCGTTGAAAAGACCTACTCCGCTTCCGTCGAGAATCTTAAGTCTCTTGGCTATCTCATCGGCGTCACAACAGGTGTCCTTTATGAAAGCGAATCTTCCGCTCTCGGCTATCCACTGTGTCATCTTCTCAGTGAGAAGTCTCTTATAGGGACGGGGACACTCGTATGTACCAACCATAGTCTCCTTGGGGAGAGCGGCAAGAATAGCCTCGGTGTCTGCTATCCACTTTTCGTCGGATGTGTTTTCGATGTCCGAACGGTTGCTTATAAGCACAACGGCGTCAACGCCCGTATCGGCTATTGCGTTGAGCTCGGCACACTGCTCATCGAAATCGTCGGAGACGTGTCCCGAAGCTACGACCGACATCTTCTTGCGCTCGGGGCTCTTTGCCGCGAGAGCTATTGCTGTGTCGGAAACCGTTTTTGCGAGTTTCACGCGGTCTTCAAGTGAGAGAAAGAGAATTTCGCTGGACTGACATGAAGCGAAAATACCGTCGCAGCCCTTTTCCCAGTACCATTCGGTGAGCGCCTTTACAGCGCCGTAGTCTACTTTTCCGTTTTCGTTGTAGGGGGTTATCATTGTGGGATAAGCGCCCTTGTTGATGTTGAGTTTCATAGGATTTACCTCATATAGGAAAATTTATATTTTCAGAGTATTTCCTCGCTTACGGGAAGCGCTCTGAAATTTTTGATTCTGTGGAATGTGATGTAGTTACTGTCGTGGAAGTTACCCGCCTCGTTGTCTGCTGTTCTGCAAAGGTAGAGAATATCGTCGCCCTCAAACATAAAGTCGATGTACTGGAAGCCGATTCGCTTTCCGTCGGGATTTCGTTTGCGCTCGTCTATGAGGTCGCAGACGAATGACCAGTTACGCGCGTCGGGAGATGAGAGCAGAACAAGGTGTGTGCGGAAATCGTGCTCCTCGGGAGAGGTCATAAGGTTCGCGATAGAATAATATCTGTCGGATACGCTGTCGTACTGTATCTCAAACTTTGAGTGATTAGCGGGGAATGAGATAGTGCTGTCAAACTCAAGAGGCGCGTCGTGGTCCTTGTCGTTTACAAGGAAGCACAGCGCGTAGCCGTATTTCGGCGTGAGTCTGTGCATATCGTAGCGCATAATGTTGTAGAGCTTTCCGTCGCGGAGCTTTACGAGACAGCCCTCGATAGTTCCCGCGCTCTTGCCCTCCTTCGGAACACCCTCCCAATTACTGTCGTATTTGAGCGGCTCGGAGAATGACCAGCTGTTAGCGTCGAGCAGGTCGGAATCAATATCTGCCGACATAACCATAGACGCGTGGAAATCCTTGCCCCACGAACCCCATTCAAGAGTGTTGTAAAGACGTCCGTTATATTCAAATACAGGCTGGGGATTCTTGTGTACGCCCGTCTGCTTACTCTTTCCGTTGCTTCCGCGAAGCAGCAGAGTCGGCTCGGTGAATGTCACACCGCCGTCATAGGAGGCGCCTATGAGCAGGTCTCCGTACTCGGTTGAACAGGCAAGAATATAAAGCACACCCTTGTGAATGAACATCTTGGGCCAGAAGCAGGGGAAAAGGTCATTTATGTAATACCAGCTCTTTCCGTCGTCATCGGAGCGGAAGAGGAGCGCCAGATTCTGGGGCGCACCGCCCTGATAAATGTCCATGGAGGCGAGAAGAAAGCCGTCGGGATGTCTTATCATAGAGGGGCTGCAAAGGAACTTGCCCGAGAAGATGTAGTAGGGGTCCTGCGGATGAAGATAGTTCACCACACTTCCAAGCACCTTACCCGTACGAGCCTTTCTGTCGGCGCTCTTTTTGTCGCCTGCCGCTATATAGAAATCATAGTCGGTGTGGTCATCAAGACCCGACAGAGTGCAAAAGCAGTCGGAAGTCTTTCCAAAGAGAGTGAATTCCTCATCCTCGGATTTTTTATAGTACACAGAATATTCGCTCTCTTCCACGCCAAGCCAGTAAGCCGTGAAAGCACATTCATCTGTTGTCATACGGCATATATAAATATCTGTTTCCTCAAGCAGAGGACGATAAGGGTGATAAGCCCAACCATTATGCTTTTTCATATAATCTCCATTTGATTGTGATTTATTTGCATATCGAAGCCAAAGCGATATGGCACAAATATACATAGTAATTATAATAGAAACGGGATATATAGGTCAAGCAAAGAAACACGGCAACCATACAAAAAATTACAGAAAAATGGTATTTTTTGTTGTTTAATTCAAGGAAATTGAATATTTCTTTATTTTACTGAAAAACCGACGGATATCAGCGGATATCCGTCGGTATCGTTTATTTGTGGGGGTGCTCGGCGTTGTGTTTTGCTCTGTATTTTTGCGGAGTGAGACCGAATTCAGCCTTGAAATCGCTTATGAAGTAGGATATGCTTGAATATCCCGCTCTCTCTGCAATGTCAGCCACGGTCAGGTCTGTCTGTATAAGCAGACTCATACCGAAGTCGAGCTTCATTTTTTTAATATATTCCAGACAGCTGATTCCCATATGCTTGTGGAAAACCTCTCCGAAATAGTTCGGTGTAAGGAAGACCGCTTGAGCGACCTTTTTAGTGGTAAGCTCGGGGTCTCTGAAGTTATACTTGATATAGGATATCGCCTTATTTATATAGGTAAGATTTCTCGCGTTTGCTCCTGTGGCAAGGGGCTGGGCGGGTGGCAGCGTTTTTGTCTGCTCGTGATACAGATATATAAATTTAAGAACGATATAGCTGAAAAGATGTCGGCATATGCGCTTTGAGGAAGCCGAGGTATGCTCTCGCTCCTTTTTGAGAAGCACAAGAATGGATTTGAATGAGTTATAAGTGTCCTCGTTGAGCGCTATATGAATAGGCTGCTTGAGCGACATAAGCTCGTTGAAAAGCTCCTCCGATATTGTGTTTTCATTAAAGCTTACCGAGGATATTTTTATAGATGACGAGGGTGCGCTCGGGTCTGTAAGCAGGGTATGAATATCGGAGGGAGTAAGCAGATAGACATATCTGGAATGAAGCTTATAGGTCTCTCCGTTTATCAGATGGAGAGCCGAGCCTTCGTCGAGTATCTCAAGCTCGAAGTGGTCGTGCCAATGAACCGTCTGGGTATATTTGGGGTCTGCAAGTTCGACATCGTGGTCGACCGCCACTATCATTTCAAAGCCCGAGCCTCGTTCGACCTTTCTTATACTGAAATCGTTGTTTTTGGTTCTCATATTTCGCCTCCCTTGCTTTGTCGAATTAAAGAAGTCTTATGTCTAAAGTGTATCATAAAATATTTTTCGCTTCAATATTATGTGGTTATAATAGTTAAAAAATCACAAAACATCCGTGATTTTTTATATTTGCACCTTGCTATTTGTGATGTAATTTTGATACTAAAATGTTACAATGATATTGTGGAAAATATTTTTGAAGGGAAGTGAGTTTTTTGAAAGAAAGATTGTTCAAAATTCTTCTTATTTCACTTGCCGCGGCAACGGTACTCACAAGCGTTCCTGCCGCCGCAAACACCAAAGGACAGCTTACTGCGTATACGGCACCCGATAACGCTATGTATAACGGTATAGTCCTGCCCGACGGATACGAATTCAGTCACGATATGACCGATTCGGCTGTTGACATTCCGCCTTATCTTGTTGATTCAAACGAGGGCGGATACGCACCCGAGGTTATAAATATCGACGTGGGCAGACAGCTTTTTGTCGATGACTTCCTCATAGAAAGCACAGACCTTACAAGAGCCTATTACGAGGCGGTCAAATATGAATACAACCCCGTATTCTATCCTGAAACAAAAGAGGAGCTTACAGGCGGAGACAGAGGTTCACCCTCTGTTGGAGCGACCAGCGGCGGACTTTGGTACGATATGGAGGATAAGCTCTATAAGATGTGGTATGAGTCGGGCTGGAATGGACTTCTTTCATACGCAACAAGTGAGAACGGTGTTGATTGGGTGCGTCCTGATATTGGTGGAAGCAATGTTGTCCTTCGCCGTCAGCAGGTCGACTCTTATGTAGTGTGGATAGATTACGATGCTCCTGCTTCCGAAAAATATAAGCTGATGGTAAGAAGCGCCGGTGACAGGGATAGTGTAAACGCAAAGCCTGTGCTTTACACATCGGGCACGGGAACGAACTGGAATAAAATAGGTCAGGCAGGTCCTACTGATGACCGAACGACCTTTTTCTACAATCCCTTTACAAAGAAATGGGTTTTCTCAATAAGAGCGTCGGCAAAGAGATCGGAGAACCCCTTCTACTA
Source organism: Clostridia bacterium (assembly GCA_017457465.1). GTDB lineage: Bacteria > Bacillota > Clostridia > Oscillospirales > CAG-272 > HGM12713. The sequence continues at coordinate 4,874 of JAFTHJ010000027.1, forward strand.
TAACGGAGAGCCTACGGGCGGACGCTACCGCAAGTATCACGATGGAGACACATTCTTTGAAGCGTCACAGTGGGATACTTGGGATGAACCTGTTGATTGGCTCACGCCTGACGATGGTGATATTTCCTATTCCAATATAAATCCGACTCCAAAGCACCCGCAGATATACAATTTCGACTCTATCGCGTACGAGAGCGTTATGATAGGTATGTTCGAGATGTGGTACGGTCCCGAGAATGAGTACATCAACGAGTCGGGTTGGCCCAAGATATGCGACATTCAGGCGGGATTCAGCCGTGACGGCTTCCATTATGACAGACCTAACAGAAAGGCGCTCATTCCCGCAACCCAGCAGCAGGGAACATGGGACTACGGATATCTCTCTCCTATGGGCGGCGGAATGATAGTTTACGATAACGAAATTCGTATCTACTACACAGGCTTCAGCGGATTTTGGGTTGTTGACGGTCAGAGAGTACAGAACCCCTATGCGGGAGGATGTATTGGATACGCAACGCTTCGCCGAGACGGATTCGCTTCGATGAACGGAACGGGAACACTGACGACAAATCCCTTGACTGTCACAAAGGATGTTAAATATCTCTTTGTTAATACAAACTCTCTTAATGACTCTATCAAGGCTGAAATACTTGATACGGCGGGAAATGTTATCGAGGGATATTCGGCAGCCGATTGCGAGGCTATCACCGATAATACCGCAAAGGTCAAGTTTACCTGGAGCGGAGAGAACGACCTCTCGATGCTTGAGGGTAAGCAGTTCAAGATAAAGTTCTATCTTGATAACGCACAGCTTTATTCCTTCTGGCTCGCTGAAGACGAGCTCGGCGTATCGGGCGGAGAGCTTGGCGCGGGATATATAGGTGAGGAAACTCCTCTTCCCGAGCAGACTGTAGCTTATACGACGACTGCCGACACCACGGCGGCTACCGAGGAGACAGAGAAGAAGAGCATAGTTGTTCCGATAGTTATCGGAAGTATCGCGGGTGCTGTCGTAGTTGGCGGCGGAGTTACCGCGGGAGTTCTTGTGTATAACAAGAAGAAAAAATCAAAAGTGAATTAAACAAGGCGAGACAGCTGTTGTTTAAATATTTTAAATATAAAAAATAAAATACCTGAACGGTAGAAAGGAATTATTATGAAGAAGATTATTTCGATGCTTCTTTGCTTGGTAGTTCTCGGCTGTGCTTTCTGTATGGCGATAAGCGGAACAGACATATACAAGCCTGTATCACAAAACAAACTTGAGGTTCTTACCGAGCTTCCTACAAGCGACCCCCTTATTACGGATATAACCAAGGGACTTGACTGCCCCGAGGTTTATTCTCCTTTCCAGTTTATGGCTGAAAGCCTTACTGAATATCAGCAGTGGGAGCTTAACAGATACCTCACATACGGTATCACGATGAGAGGTATTCACGCGCTTAAGAGACCTCTTTCCACATGTATCGACGATGTGTGGACAACAGGTAACACCAAGATATCTGGCGAAGGCGGACTTACCAACGGACAGAACCGCTACGGCGCTATGGAGTTCATGGCAGGTGACCAGCGTTACAATGTCAAGGGCGAGACTGGCAAGAGCGACAGTATTTATATGGCATACATAACCTTTAACTTTAAGAAGGTAGCTTCTATCGACAGCTTTGGATATGTTTCCAACAGTTATGGAAACCTTCTTGCGGCAGCTGATGTTTATGTAAGTAACGACGGTGAAAACTGGACTCTCGTAGGCTACTACGACCAGATTCAGGGTAAGGTTGACGGAGATCCCGACTTCAAGTCCATCGACGCAAAACTTCTCGGAACAGACCGTAACAACAAGGTGTTTACCGATGACACAACTGTTGAAAATAACAACGGCGCAAAGGGAAGGGTTTATCTCTTTGACCTCAACGGAGCAGAGGGACAGTTCCTTCGAATCTGCGCTACCGCTTGTAACAGACAGACCGCGTCTGATGTTACCGACTACAACTCTCACATTCCCGCATACAAGGATTTCACAAGCTGCTCTTGGAGAGAGATGATGGTTTACGGAACTCTTCTCGACAAGGAAAACACCGTAACCGCAACCGAGCCTGCGGCTCCCCAAACAACCCCCGCTCCCACGATTAATACAAACGGCGGCGGACTTATTCCCACAAAGCCCTCCAAGACAGAGGCAACAGAGGCTACTACCACGGCTGAAACAACAACTGCGGCAGAGACAACCGCAGAGGAAAAGTCGGGATGCGGAAGCTCTGTTGGAGTTTCTATGATAGCTATGGCTATCACGGCTGTCGGA
>JAFTHJ010000028.1 GCA_017457465.1 Clostridia bacterium
GTATAGGCTATACCACGCTTCGCCGCGACGGCTTTGCCTCAATGAGCGGAACGGGAATTCTGCTTACCGAGGTACTCGCGGTCACCAAGGACGTAAAGCATCTTTTTGCGAACGTCGACTCAGAGGACGGCTATCTCATGGCGGAAATTCTCGACGCGAACGGTAACGTTATCGAGGGATATTCGGTTTACGATTCAATTCCGATTACCGCGAACACTACGAAGCAGATGCTTACGTGGAAGAACGGCAACGACGTTTCTATGCTCAAGGGAAAGGAATTCAGAATAAAGTTCTACACGAGCAACGCCGACCTCTATTCCTTCTGGCTTGCTCCCGATGAGCTTGGCGCCTCGGGCGGAGAGCTTGCGGCGGGATATATAGGAGAGGAAACGCCTATCCCCGAACAGGTGGTCGTGCAGACGACCCAGCCTACGGCTGACAATACCCCATCGGATACCACCGACGCTACAAGCTCAAGAGCGGATGGCACTTCGGGTAATTCTAAAAACGAGGGAAGCGGCATCGTTACCGTAGTTGCTTCGGGACTTGTTGGAGCGGCTATTGGAAGCGGTGCTACCGCAGGAATTTCCTGCCTTTGGAAAAAGAGAAAGGTTAAAAATAGACGGTAATTTCTGTTGCATAAGCCTCGGGCGTTGTTCGAAAAGCGCAGTGCCCGAGGCGCTTTTATCGTAAAATAATGACAATTATAATTTAAAATAACAACAATCCGTGTTTTTTTGTATTTTTGCCTTGCTTTGTGTGATGTAATTACTACAATAAAATGTTAAAATGTAAGTGTATAATTGGAAACATAGTTAAAAGTGTTGAAAATGCCTGAATCCTTAATACACAACAGAAATACAACATTAAAGACTAAACGCATACCGCGAGGGTGCTGTTTATAAATGAAATTTAATTACCGATAACGGTAGAAAGGAATTATTATGAAGAAGATTATTTCGATGGCTCTTTGTCTTATGGTGCTTGTGTGCGCATTCTGTATGGCAATAAGCGGCGCAGATGAGGTTCCGCGTCCTGTTGGAACAAAGGAGCTTACAACATTGAATGCGCTTCCCACATCAGACCCGCTCATTGTTGACTTGACTGAAAATATGACTGCCCCCGCGGTATATTCAAGCTACGGCTACAATCCCGAGAGCCTTTCCGAATATGACAGATGGGAGCTCAACAGATACCTCACCTACGGTATTACCGTCAACGGAGTCCACGCTCTCAAGAGACCGCTTGATACAGCGATAGACAATGTATGGACTAACGGAAATGTAAACGCTAACGGCGCTTCCTCTCTCGCTAACGGAAGTAAGCGTAATGGAGCCGTGGAATTCCTTGTTGGAAAGACGCTTTACAATGTCAACGGAGAGACGGGCAAGGATAACAGCAGATATCAGTGCTATATGACCTTCAACTTCAATCAGTTGGCGAATATCGATAGCTTTGGCTTTATCGGCGGCTCTTACGGTAACCAGTTTGCTGCTTACGATGTATTTGTAAGTAAGGACGGAGAGAACTGGGATAATGTCGGATATGTAGACCAGCTTCAGAGAAAGGTCGACGGAACGGCTGACTATACTTACATAGATGCCAAGGTGCTGGGCGAGGACGCTCTTGAGAAGGTATATACAAACGACCAGACCGTAGAGAACAATTGCGGAAGCGCAGGACGCCTTTATCTCTACGACCTTGACGGAGTAGAGGCACAGTTCCTCCGAATTTGCGTTACTGTTTACCAGAGATGCTCTGTTACCGACCATACGGTATACGAGAACCATGTAAGACAGTACACCGAGTTCGCGAGTGCTACTTGGAGAGATATGGTTGTTTACGGAACGAAGCTTGATAAGCCCAACACCGTAACCGCAACCGAGGCTGCGGCTCCTCAAACCACCGAGACACCTACCCTTGGTAATAATATCGGCGGACTCATCCCCACCAAGCCCTCCAAGACAGAGGCAACAGAGGCTACTACCACGGCTGAAACAACAACTGCGGCAGAGACAACCGCAGAGGAAAAGTCGGGATGCGGAAGCTCTGTTGGAGTTTCTATGATAGCTATGGCTATCACGGCTGTCGGA
>JAFTHJ010000029.1 GCA_017457465.1 Clostridia bacterium
AAGAAATAATTCTTTGTAAATACGGCGAGATAGTACTCAAGGGAGCTAACAAAAAATACTTTGAGGATATGCTCTGCCGAGAAATGAAAAAACGCGCCAAAGCATACGGAAGCTTTGATATATACAGAGCGCAAAGCACTATATACATTGAGGCGCTTGACGAGGCAGCGGATATCGACGGAATGTTTGAGGCGGCAAGACGCGTATTCGGTATAGTTACCGTGGCAAGAGCGGCAGTCTGTGAAAAAAATATGGATGCTATCGCCAAAACCGTCCGCGATTATATTCCGACATTTTTGAAAAGCAGCAGAACCTTTAAGGTGGAAGCCAAGCGCTCGGATAAGACCTTCCCTCTCGACTCTATGGAGATATCGAGAGAGATAGGCGGCGTTGTGCTCGGAGTTTGTAACAATATCCGTGTTGACGTGCATCATCCCGATGTCACAGTCAAGGTGGAGATACGCGAATTTGGGGCATACGTTTCTGCGGGAGCTTCAAAGGGCGCGGGCGGTATGCCTGTAGGAAGCAACGGACGCGGACTTCTCTTGCTCTCGGGAGGTATCGACTCCCCTGTCGCGGGTTATATGCTCGCAAAGCGCGGAGTGAAGCTTGAGGCGGTTCACTTTGAATCCTTCCCGTATACAAGTGAACGCGCAAAGGAAAAGGTTCTTGACCTTGCCCGACTTGTGGCGGTCTACGCGGGAGACATAAACGTGCATATAGTTTCTCTGACACATATTCAGGAGGAGCTTGTCAAGCATTGCGAGGAGGATTATTTCACCCTACTTCTCCGCAGATATATGATGACTATTGCCGAGAGGATAGCAAAGCAGAGAGACTGCGGAGCACTTATCACTGGCGAGAGCGTCGGTCAGGTGGCATCGCAGACAATGCAGGCTATCGGCGTTACCGACGCGGCAGTGAGCATACCTGTTTTCAGACCTTGTATTGGACTTGACAAGGAGGAGATAGTTCAGATCTCACGCAAGATAAACACATTTGAAACATCTATTCTCCCATACGAGGATTGTTGCACGGTATTCACTCCCAAGCATCCGAAAACACGTCCCGACCTCGAGAAGTTTCTCGTTCAGGAGAAAAAGCTCGATTTCGACGCGCTCGTTGAGGAAGCCCTCGGAACGCTTTACACCGAGCATATAGTTGCGGAATATTAAGAATATTAACAAATCAAAAGGCGCTTGTTGTAATTTACAAGCGCCTTTATGTTGTTGTATCCTAAAAATCACCAGCCGGTGGTTATAACTTACGGTCTTTTGGTTTTTGGGTTAAAGCCGTATTGGCGACAAGCCGAGCGATATTCGGTATAGGATATTATCTGGAACTTTATGAGGTCTTCGTCTCCGTAGCCGGGCATATCGACCACAAGAACCGTAGTCGTATCAAAATCAATAAATCTGTCAACTCGGGCATCACCCTCGACACCGCCCTTGACGACGATATGATGGCGTCCTCGGGTTACGGGAATTTCAATCGGAATTTCCGCGGCGGAGATGACTACGGGCTTCGAGTCTATCGAGACAGTACCCAAATAAGTTCCCGACGCGGGAGTTCCTCCGTTCACAAATATTCTCGCAAGACTTGCGGGAGCAGACGAGGGGGCGGAGGGCGGAGTATAGCTGCTGCTCGCAGGCTTCTCGCTTTGCTGTTCCTCGGTTACTTGTTTTTCTTCGGTTACTTGTTTTTCTTCGGTAGCAGGGGTAACACTCTCGTTTTGCGGCTTTGACGCTTCGTTTTTCTTCTTTAGAAATACAACCAAAACGATTATTCCAACAACAACGATTATCGGAACAAAAACAATCAATGAGGTCAAAAGTAATCTGATAGTCACATTCATAATTTTAGCTTCCTTTCAAAATATAATTTTTATTTTTGAGAATCAAACCATACGTTGACGTACTGGAGAATGCCCGGAACGATTTCTTTTATCTCAAGTCCGGTCGTATTGACACAGAGGTGGTATCCGCGTCGGTCACCCCACGGCGTGTCGGATATCATTCCGTGTATCTTCTTTCGTTCGGAGTCTATTCGCTTTATCATTTTCGCTGTATCGCGTTCGCTGATTTCCTCTCCCTGCTCTGCCCGTTCAAGACATCTTTTCACCTTTGATTCCATACTTGCGTAGACAAACAGGTTAAACGGCTTGTATTCGCTCAATATGACGTCCGCGGCGCGTCCGACTATAACGCAGTCCCTCGCCTCGGCAAATTCTCTTATTATCTTTGTCTGCTCCGCAAAAAGCTTGACGGAGGTGTTTGAAACACCAGCCGAATATGAGAATGTTCGTCCGAAATGAAGCGGATAGCTCTGTGCAACACTCTTATCAAGCGCACCTCTGACGTAATTCTCGTCAAGGGCGTGTCTTTTGGCTATCTCCGCGACTATTTCCTTATCGTAATATGCAAATCCCAGCTCGTCCGCGAGTCTTTTTCCTATCTCGCGTCCGCCGCTTCCGAATTCTCTGCTGACAGTTATTATTTTCATATGATTCTCCTTTGTCAATACTGATATTTTTTCCGCAAGGCTATGATACAGGACACGCTCAATACAATAGCGAGTGCTTCCGCCACAACGACCGAAAGCCACACACCGTCAGTTCCGAGGATAAGCGGCAGACAAAGCACCGAAACGACCTCAAAAAGGAACAGTCGAAAAAACGACACGAGCGCCGAGATAAATCCGTTGTTGAGCGCTGTAAAGAACGCCGATGTGAATATATTGAAACCAACCAACAAAAATGAAAATGAATAAAGGATAAACGCTCTTTGTGTCAGTGCGTTCAGCTCGGCGTCATACCCCACAAACACGCTTGAAAGCGGAGCGGCAAGGAGCATAGCGAGGGCGGTCATCACCACAGATGTCAGCGCGATTATCAGAAAACTCTTATTTTTGAGATTCTTAAGCTCATCGGTATTTTCCGCGCCGTAATGAAAGCTGATTATTGGAGCGCAGCCTATCGAATAACCGAGGAAAGCCGCTATAAATATAAAGTTTACATACATTATCACGCCGTACGCCGCGATACCGTCCTCTCCTATCATACGCATAAGCTGGAAGTTATAAAGCATATTTACCAGAGAGAGCGAAATATTGGTCATCATCTCGGAGGAGCCGTTGGCACAGGTATGCAGGAGCGCCTTTCCGTCAAAGGAGGTTCTTCCGAGCTTCAGTTGATTCTTTTTTGATGTAAAGAAATATATAAGCGGAATGATTCCGCCAACCGTCTGACTTATAGCGGTAGCACTCGCCGCACCCGCAAGTCCCCATTCAAAGACGGCAACAAAGAGCGCGTCGAGAACAATATTGGTAACCCCCGCCGCAACGGTTATCGCAAGTCCGAGCTTCGGCTTTTCGGCGACGACAAGGAAGCTCTGAAATACATTTTGCAAAATAAATGGCACGAGTGAGAAGAAAAGTATTCTTCCGTAAAGCACACACCCGCGGAGCATTTCCCCCTCCGCTCCGAGAAGTACTGATATCGGCTCTATGAAAATTATTCCGAGAGCCGAGAGAGCCGCGCCGAAAATAATTGCGAAATAAACGAGAAGAGAGAAAATTTTGTTAGCCTTGTCTCTGTCTCCCTCGCCAAGTATCTTCGAGACGAGAGCGCTTCCTCCCGTTCCGACCATAAAGCCGAGCGCACCAAAGAGCATACACACGGGCATTATGAGATTTATCGCGGCAAATGGAGTTTTACCGACGAAATTTGAGACGAACACTCCGTCAACCACCCCATATACCGAGGTGAATATCATCATAATTATCGACGGAAGCGTGAATCTTATAAGCTTTTTATACGAAAAATGGTCTGATAAACGAATTTGCATAGCTATCCTTCAAAATTTGTTCTTTAAATCATTATACTACAGTTTTAGGCTTTTGTCAAATATATATGCGGGAGAAGGAAATCCTTCTCCCGCATAATATTAATAATTTTCGGCGTGAACCTCAAAAGAGCTCTGCGGATGTGCGCAGGTGGGACAAATCTGGGGTGCTTTTGTTCCGACAACTATATGTCCACAGTTGCGGCACTCCCAAACCTTGACCTCGCTCTTCTCGAAGACCTCGGCTGTCTCTACATTGCGAAGCAGTGCGCGGTAACGCTCCTCGTGGTGTCTCTCAATTTCCGCTACAAGTCTGAATTTAGCCGCGAGAGCTGTAAAGCCCTCCTCCTCGGCGTCCTTCGCGAAGCCCTCGTACATATCTGTCCACTCATAATTCTCGCCGTCTGCGGCGTGAGCCAGATTCTGTGCGGTATCTCCGATACCCTCAAGTTCCTTGAACCACATCTTTGCGTGTTCCTTTTCGTTCTCGGCGGTTTTGAGGAAGAGAGCGGCTATCTGCTCGTAACCCTCTTTTTTCGCGACAGAAGCAAAGTATGTATACTTGTTCCTCGCCTGTGATTCACCCGCAAAAGCGGCTTCAAGATTCTTTTCTGTTTTTGTTCCTGAATACTTTCCCATTATCTTTTCTCCTCCAAATTATTTATTTTGTGCCAAAACGAATTATTCCTCTCCGTTCCAGCAATAGGTACAAAGCATTTCCTTGGGCAGTCCCATCGCCTTTATCATATCGTCAAGGCGGTTATATCGGAGAGTTG
>JAFTHJ010000030.1 GCA_017457465.1 Clostridia bacterium
GTATGTACGGCATTTAACGCCGACTTCGACGGAGACCAGATGCCTGTTCACGTTCCGCTTTCTGCGGAGGCACAGGCAGAGGCAAGATTCCTTATGCTCTCGGCTAACAACCTGCTCAAGCCCGTTGACGGACGCGCCGTTGCGGTTCCTTCGCAGGATATGATACTTGGTTCTTACTATCTGACTATGGATAAGGCAGGCGAGCCCGGAGAGGGAAGCGTTTACCGTGATTTCAATGAGGCTATGATGGCTTACGCCAACGGAACCCTCGGACTTCACGCTCCTATCAGAGTAAGAGTTACCAAGGAGATAAACGGAGAGAAGGTCACAGGACTCGTTGAAGCTACTCTCGGACGTATGATATTCAACAATCCCATTCCCCAGGACCTCGGATTTGTCGCAAGAGATACAGAGCAGGATATGTTCAAGCTTGAGATAAACAAGGTCGTTAAGAAGAAAGAGCTCGGACAGCTTATCGACCGTTGCATCAAGAAGCACGGCGCGGCAGTCTGCGCGAATATGCTTGACGATATCAAGGAGATGGGTTACAAGTATTCAACAAAGGCATCCTTCTCTATCTCGGTATACGATATGACTATACCGAACGAAAAGAGCACCTATATCGAGGAAGCCCAGAAGAAGGTTGACAAGATAAACCAGTACTATCAGGATGGATGGCTCACAGATACCGAGCGCTACAACAGCGTTATCAAGATATGGGAGCAGACCACCGACGATGTTACCGCTGCCCTCCAGCATAGCTTTGATGCTTACAACCCGATTAAGATAATGTCTGATTCGGGAGCCCGCGGATCTATCGCGCAGATGCGTCAGCTTGCGGGTATGCGTGGACTTATGTTCGCGACAAACGGTAAGACGATAGAGCTTCCTATTAAGTCAAACTTCCGTGAGGGACTTAACATTCTCGAGTACTTTATGGGTGCAAAGGGATCGCGTAAGTCGCTTTCCGATACAGCGCTTAAGACGGCTGACTCGGGATATCTTACCAGACGTCTTGTTGACGTATCGCAGGAGGTCATCATCCGTGAGGACAAGTGCGATACCACAAAGGGCGCTTGGGTAAATCAGATTATCGACGAAAAGTCCAACAACGTGCTTGAGCCGCTTCAGGACAGAATTGTCGGAAGATATACTATCGGCGAGGTTATTAATCCCGCTACAGGCGAGATTATCGTTGGCGACGACGAGATGATAAGCGAGGAACAGGCAAACGCGATAGTTGCTGCGGGTATCGACAAGGTATATATCAGAACAGCTATCCAGTGTCACGCTAAATACGGTATATGCGCTCACTGCTACGGCGCTGACCTTGCCTCTGGTAAGAAGGTCAATGTCGGTGAGGCAGTTGGTATCATAGCGGCACAGTCTATCGGTGAGCCCGGTACACAGCTTACGATGAGAACCTTCCACACGGGTGGTGTCGCAGGATCGGATATCACACAGGGTCTTCCCAGAGTTGAGGAGCTGTTTGAGGCAAGAACTCCCAAGAAGCCCGCGGTTATGACAGAGCATAGCGGTGTAGTTCACGTTCACCCCGGTGAGGTGGCTAATACCAATGACGTTTCTGTCAGAAGCGAGGAGACAGGTGAGCTTGTTAAGTATCAGATTCCTTACGGTATGAGATTGGCTGTGGCAGACGGTGATACCGTTGTCAAGGGTCAGGCTCTTACAGAGGGTAATAAGGCTCCCTCGGATATTATGAAGATACTCGGACTCGACGCGGTATACGAGTATATCATTAAGGAAATCCAGAAGACATACCGTTCGCAGTCGGTTAACGTAAACGATAAGCACATCGAGATTATCGCGAGACAGATGACCAGAAAGATTCGTATTGAGGAAACAGGAGATACCGATATGATGGTCGGCTCTCTCGTTGATATGAACGAATTCGAGGCTGCTAATAATCAGGTTCAGGCAAGAATCGACGCAGGTGAGGGCGAACTCGCTCTTGCTGAAGGTTCTCCTGTTCTTCTCGGAATCACCAAGGCATCTTTGGCAACAGACTCCTTCCTGTCTGCGGCATCCTTCCAGGAGACCACAAAGGTCCTCACGGATGCGGCTATTAAGGGTAAGGTCGACCACCTTATCGGACTTAAGGAGAACGTCATAATCGGTAAGCTCATTCCCGCGGGAACGGGTATGGGATGTTACCATAATATTGATGTTCAGAAGGCTGATGAGGCATCTGACGAGACCGAGGTCGAGGCTATCTAAAAAATAAAGGTCTGCTTACCGAAAGGTGGGCAGACCTTAAAATTTATTTCTAAAATATTTTTTAATTTTTGCGCAAAACGCGGATTTGTGGGACTCGTTTTACGACTATTAGTAATAGAGGAGACTCGAAATTTTATACAACAGGAGAGACTTATGGATAAAAGAGAGAAAAATAATTCCGCGGCGCAGTTATCCGATGAGGCGATAATCGAGCTGTATTGGAATAGGGAAGAGTGCGCAATTTCGGCAACCGACGATAAATACGGAAGATATCTGTTCACAATAGCGTATAATATCGTAAGGGACGAGCTTGATTGCGAGGAGTGCCTGAATGATACTTATCTCGGGACGTGGAATTCTATTCCGCCGACAAGACCAAATATATTTCAGGTTTTCTTGTCGAAGATAATGAGAAATGTTGCGCTGGATAAATACAGAAAAAATTCGGCATCCAAGAGAATACCAAGCGAGATGATAGTTTCGATAGACGAGCTTGATAAATATATGGTGTACGATATGTCTGCCCAGGAGGAGTTTCTGATAAGGGATATCGGAAGACTTTTGAGCGATTATCTGCGTGAGCTGCCCGATAAGGAGGAGTTTATGTTCGTGTGCAGATATTATTACGCTGATTACATATCTGATATCGCGAAAATGCTCGAGATGAATCCCAAAACGGTCTCCAAGGCTTTGGCAAAGCTTCGTGATGACCTGAAGGCAAAGCTTGAAAAGGAGGGATACTATCATGAGTAAGAGCAAAAGAGAGCTTGATATTGAAATAATTTCAAATATTGACGATGATATCATAGAAAAGAACTCCAAGCGGCGCTTCGAGCTTTTTACAAAGCTGGCGGAGAGGCGAAAAAAGAACAAAAAAATAGCTATAACATGGATATCCGCCGCGGCGAGTCTTTTGCTCGTTGTTGGAATAATTTCAATACTTATTCCGATTCTCGGAAATCAGGACCCTGTTGTTACGCCGCCCACCAAGCAGGTGCCCGTATATCAGGGAATGACGGTATCGAATGAAATGCCGGATATAGCATCACTTTCGGCTAAACAGGGAGGCGTGATGTCGCAGCTTCTCGGAAACGGAAAGGTTTATATCGGTACTCCGCAGTTGTTAACTCATAATGGTATAGACCAGAAAGACCCCTATAACAGAGGGAACGGTAATAAGCTTGAAGACGCGGTGCGAGATGAGTTTATAGCGGTCGAGCCCGATAAGAATATGTATTATGCCAAGAAAAATCAGGATATTTACATAACTGTTCATATTTTAAACCCCGATAACTTCGAGATACTTTCCTTTACACTTAATGGAAAGAAGTACTCCACATATATGTTCGAGGAGGGCTCGGATATGGAGAACCTTGTCCTCAAGGTGAACATAGGCGAGGCAGAGGGACTGCTGGAGTACACGATAGACGCGATAAAATATGTTGACGGTGAGGAGATAAAGGATGTTCAGATGGAGGGAGACAAAACCGTCAAGATAACGGTATATCCCGAAAATCAACCGCTGCCGACTATTACAAACGAAACGGTGACCTACACCGATATTTCGTTCGAGGTATCTGTTGAGGACAAGCTTGGACTTATAGATACCGACAACGAAAAGCTTTATACCGTGCTTTATGACGGAGAGACGCTGGTATATAACAAAGAGATAAAGAAGGATAAGACGACGGTAAGCTTTGACTCTCTTACTGCCGATAAGCTTTATCAGTATGCTATAGTCGGAGTTTACGATGCGCTCGACGGAAACGGAATATCGGCGCATATATTGACGCACAAGGCAATCTATACTCCTTATGTGGTTAGGATTAATGACCTTGCTTTTTCCGGAAGAACCCTTGATTTCACTCCGACTTGGAGCGATGAGTATACGGGAGACAAGAGCTTTACCTCTCTTGCTATATACGAGGGAGCTACTCTTGTTGCCGAATTTCCCACGGATACAGTTGAGATATCGGAATTTGACTTCGGAAAGTCTTATATTCTCAAGGCGGAATATCTTTTTAACGGTAAGAGCGAAATTTTAGAGTATGAGTTCAGTACACCAAAGTCGGACGGTCTTGAGTTTAACTCAAACGGCGAAATATCGGGAATCGGAAGTTGCACGGATACGGTGCTTTATCTCGACCGTCCGATTGCCGCCGAAGCCTTTAAGGATAATACTGCAGTTAAAACCGTCTATACGGATTCGTGTGTCACTTATATTGGCAGAAATGCCTTTGAGGGATGCAGACTGGAGAAGCTTGAAATATCCGAGGGGGTTAAATTCATAGATGACTGGGCGTTTAAAAACGGTAAGGTCGAGGCATTGAATATTGCAGACCTTGGCGCGTGGTGCGATATCATCTTCAATGATATGTGGGGAAATCCTCACGGAACTAACCCTATAGGTGTATCCGAAAAGCTATATGTCGACGGTATTCTTACCACTGACCTCATTATTCCGCAGGGAGTTAAGTCGATATCCTTTTCCGCCTTTATGGAGGCGAAGATGATTGAGTCGGTAACTATTCCCTCGGGAGTTACCGAGTGTGGCGCTTATGCCTTTTACGGCGCGTCCTCGCTTTCAAGAGCAGAGCTTCCCGCAACGCTTACCCGAATAGAGCCTTGCGCGTTTAAAGATACTGTACTTGCCGAAATATCTCTCCCGTCGGGAATTCAAGTTATTGAGGATGAGGTTTTCTGTGGTTGTAAATTTACCTCTATTGTGCTTCCCTCAACCTTGAAAGCGATAGGTGACAGAGCTTTCGCGGGTACGGCGCTCAAGAGCCTTTCTATCCCCTCGGGCGTTAAGATTATAGGTGACGAAGCCTTTTCGGGTTGTGCAGAGCTACGGAGCTTGACGCTCCCATCGGGGATAGAAGAGCTTGGTGATTATGTGGTCAGATATTGTACCTCGCTGGAGGGGAATGTCTATGGCAACGCAAAGTATCTGGGTACAGATACAAACGATTACTTCTATTTGTTTGCTCCCACGAGTACAGATATAAGTGAATTGAGCGTTCATTCGTCGACAAAATTTATTGCATCCAGAGCATTAGAAAGTTGTTCGTCTCTTGTGAATATAGAGCTTCCCTCGGGACTGACGAACATTCAGGAACGCGCGTTCAGACTTTGCTCCTCGCTTGAGAATATAAATATTCCGTCGGGTATAGAGGAGATTGGTATAGCTGCCTTTAGCGGCTGTAAGGCTCTTGCTACAACAGCATACGGAAACGCAATCTATCTCGGAAATGCCGACAATGATTATGTGTATCTGTATAAGGCAACAGATACGGGAATAACCTCGGTTGATATACATACCTCAACTAAAATGATAGGCTACGAGGCGTTCATAGACTGTGCCGCTCTCACGAGTATACAGCTTCCCTCGGGACTGACCGCCATAGGCAACTATGCGTTTTCGAGATGCTCGGGTATTACCGAAATGGAAATACCCTCAAGCGTGATACATTTTGGTGACGGTGTGTTTTCCAGAACAGGTCTTACGAGTATTCCCGCGGGATTGACGCGGATTACGGATAGTATGTTCAGCGGTTGCACAGGGCTTTCGGGAGAGCTGGTGATTCCCGATAGTATCACACGCATAGGAGGTGGCGCATTTTCAGGATGTGTGAATATTGTAAGCGTGGTAGTACCCTCAAGCGTGACAGAGCTTGGTGCGGGTGCGTTTTCGGGTTGCTCGGCGCTAAAGACTGCCACTCTCTCCGCAAAAAATATTCAGGGAGTTACATTTAGAAATTGTACGGCACTTGAAAGGATTACGGTTACCGAGCACGTTGAATACCTTGCTATTTGGGTTTTCTACGGAACAAATTCCGATATAAAAGCTATCGTGTTTGAAAATCCCGAGAGCTGGAAGATAAGCTCGACCTCGCGTAATCTCTCGCGGGTTTCGGATATCGTAAGCTTTTTGACGGAGTTTGCGGGAACAATGAGATGTGATTGATACTTTCAAAAGTAATAACTATAAGCTATTTCCGAATTCATAACTTTTAGTGTTGCTTTTTGTGGGCATCGCGCCGATATCGCGATGCCCACTTGTTTGACTTTTACCTTAATTTTCCGTAAAATATGGTCAAAATTTGCAAATGGAATGTAAAAAAAATCTGCAAATTGTGCAAAACGCAGAAATTTTGCTGCGAAAATAATGTGACTTGACAAAAATACAAGTGAATGATATAATATACTGTAAGCGTTTGCCGATAGGTGGCGCCTTATAATGACAGCTACGCACGGCTATCCGCGCGTCTGTATATAAACATTAAATTTTGAAGAAGGAGGAAGAAAGGAAGAATGCCAACCTTTAACCAGCTCGTCAGACAGGGTCGTAAGGACAAGACGTACAAGTCTAAAGCTCCCGTTCTTCAGAAGGGCTTCAACTCTCTGAACAACGTTCACACCGACCAGGCTGCACCTCAGAAAAGAGGCGTTTGCACAAAGGTTTCGACTACCAGCCCTAAAAAGCCTAACTCCGCGCTCCGTAAGATAGCCAGAGTAAGACTTACAAACGGACTTGAGGCGACAACCTATATCCCCGGAATCGGACACAATCTTCAGGAACACTCGGTCGTTCTCATCAGAGGCGGAAGAGTTCGTGACCTGCCCGGTGTTCGTTACCTCATTATCCGCGGCGCACTCGATGCTCAGGGTGTTGCATACCGTAACCAGAGCCGTTCCAA
>JAFTHJ010000031.1 GCA_017457465.1 Clostridia bacterium
CCATGTGAAGAATACCACCGCACATGTCAGCACCAGCACCAGACACATTACGGGAAACAGCTTAAAGGTTGCGCAGAGTGCGCAGAAGCCACCCGCGAAAACGACATAGGCAAGTATAAGCAGAATACGCTTCATCAGCAGCGCTCCCTTTGCCTTTGGTCTTACGATGTAGTCGTAGTAGTTGGGGTCATCATTTTTGGCATACGCCGATCTTCTTGGTTCTTTGCTCATTTTCAGGTTCCTCTCTTATAAAAAATATTGTTTATGATTTTATATAAACATACGGTATACCGTATATCTTTCTTATTGATTTTCCGTGCCGTATATCTTCGCGAGTCCGCCCTCGGAGGTCTCCTTGTATCTTGAGGAAAGGTCTATCCCCGTTTCATACATTGTCTTCACTATGGTATCAAAGGATACCTTATTGGTATCGCCAAGAACTCCCGCAAGGTCGGCGGCGTTTATCGCTCTTATCGCGGCAACCGCATTGCGCTCTATACACGGAATCTGCACAAGTCCGCAAACAGGATCACAGGTAAGACCTATATGATGCTCCATAGCTATCTCCGCGGCGTATTCAAGTCGGTCGAGGTCAAGCCCCGCAAGTTCGGAAAGTGCCGCTGCCGCCATAGAACAAGCCGTTCCGATTTCCGCCTGACATCCGCATTCGGCGCCGCTCAAGGACGCGTTTCGCTTAACCACGTTTCCTACGACTCCAGCGGTAGCGAGTGCCCGAAGAATATCCTTATCGCTGTATCCCTTTTTATCCTGCATATATTTAAGCACTGCGGGAAGAACTCCGCAAGAGCCACAGGTGGGCGCGGTAACTATCGTACCGTTATCCGCGTTTTGCTCACTCACAGCAAAGGCATAAGCGCAAACAAGTCTGTTCTCTGCCGTGGCATCGGTCTGTGCAAGACTTGCCTCGTATATCTTGGCAGCTTTACGCTCCACCCCAAGTCCGCCCGGAAGTATACCGCTTTTCTCAAGTCCCTCCCGAACCGAGGCTTTCATAACCGACCACACCTCCGAAAGATATTCGTATATATCCTCCTCGTGCAGCTCGGCGTATTCACAAAGTCTGATTTTCCTTTTCTTACAAAAAGCCAGTATCTCGCTAAAGCTCGTTTCCTCGTATATATCCGAGCCTTCCTCAAGTCTTTCTCCCTCAAGGACTATATCTCCGCCCCCGACACTCATCACTCTGCTTCTGCCAAGCTCTTTCCCCTCTCGGTAGGCTACGATATCCATAGTATTCGCGTGTGGCAGCTCAAATTCAGCCTCCGAAACAAATTCTATCTCGGACGGTATCGGAGCGAAGCTCTCACGCAAAACTCTGTCGGTTCCGTGTCCAAGCCCCGTCTTCGCAAGTGAGCCATATAGTATGACTCGAAAAAGCTCTGCCTCGGGATATCTATATTTTAATATATTAGCCGCCTTTTGCGGTCCCATGGTATGAGAACTGGACGGTCCTTTACCGATTTTGTATATTACCTTTACCGATTTCACAAAAATCCCCCTCATTACCTCTTTTTTCTCTTGACATAGCTTTTTATGTGTGGTATCATTTAAGTATAAAAAACGCTAAATAACCAGTTGGTTAGTTTCGGGTTTTAAATATATCCCCCAAAAACAAGGAGGAACTAACGTGAAAAGAATCGCTATTATAGGAACAGAAAATTCACACGCGTCTGCATTTGCTACCTTGCTTCAAGGCAACGAAAGCTTTAAAATAACAGGCGCTTTCGGAACAGACTCCGAGGCAAACGACCGTTTTTACGAGAAATTCGCAATTGATTGTTCAGCTCCCTCTCCTGACGCGTTCGTCGGTCAGGTAGACGGAGTGATGGTAACATCGCGAAAGGGTTCCACCCACTTTGAAAGCGTTCTTCCCTATCTTACCTCGGGGATGACCGTATTTATCGACAAGCCGATAACGGTCAGCGTAAACGAAGCTATGAAGCTCGTCGAGCTTTCCGAAAAGAACGGAGTCAAACTTTGCGGCGGCTCCTGTCTGAAATATGCGGAGCCTCTGCTTCGGATGAGACGCTCGGTAGGCACGACCGATGAGACTGTTTCCTCCGCTTCTTTCCGTGCTCCGCTGGATATCGAAAGTCCTCACGACGGATTCTTTTTCTACGCGCAACACCTCGTTGAGATGTGTCTTACCGTGTTCGGCAACCGAGTCAAATCGGTATACGCGATACGAAACGCGGATAAGGTGACCGCAATTCTGAACTACGGAGATTTTTCCGCTACACTCGCCTTTGGCGGCAACATATACACAGCCTCCGTTACATTCCAGAACGTTGAGAAGCACACGACAGTAAATAATGTGGTGAAGCTTTACGCAAACGAGCTTTCATATTTCCTGTCTCTCCTTAACGGAGGCAAAATGAAATACTCCTGCTCGGATGTTGTATATCCCGTGATAATACTCAACGCGATTTACGATTCGTTCACGCAAAAGCGAGAAATAGAGATAGAGCGCATATAACTCTCATCCGTAGATAGTTTACCACACAGACTATCCCTTGTCAAGAGATATCGGAATTTTAAAAAAAATAAATTTCAAGGAGAAAAAAGATGCTTGAATATTTCAATAAAACTCAAAGAGATGCTGACTTCTTCAGCGAACACATAGCTCCTAGGCTTCCGAGTGAGCTTTTTGATATGCACCTTCATGTCACCCGCCCAAAGGACACGGCGGGAATCTCGCAGGAAGCGGTAGACAAAGACTGGGCGCTTCAATGCGGATACTCTATGGACCTTGATGACCTGAAAAATTATTGTGAGGTGCTCTGGAGTGACAGACGTGTCTCGGTCACGGCTTTTCCTTTCCCTGTCAGAGGAGTTGACCTGAAATCCGCCAACGAATATCTGGCGGGACTGTTGAGAGACAAGAACAACCTCGGTGCCAATGTGTCGGTACGCGCCGCGGCTATGTCGATAGCCCCCTCTTTCGATTGCGAAGAGTGTGAGCAACAGATGCTCGACAGCGGATTTATCGGCTATAAGCCCTACCCCGATTTGGTTTCGGGCGAAAAGGGTGCCGATATCAGTATATTTGATTTCATTCCCGACAGATTTCTGCGCTCCCTCGACAGGCACAAAAAGGCGGTAATTCTTCACCTGCCGAGAGCCGAGAGAATTGCCGACCCCGACAACATAAAGGAGCTTCTGCGAATGAGGCAGAGCTTCCCCGACGTAAAAATAATAATCGCTCACTACGGAAGAAGCTACAACATAGAAGTAATCGAAAAAGCTTTTGCCGAATTCGGAAGCGACATAAACGGATTTTATTTCGATAACGCCGCAGTCCTCAACCCCGCCGTTCACACCTTTATGCTTGAACATATTCCGCACGACAGAATTTTCTTCGGCACAGATATGCCGATACTTATGTGGCACGGAAAGCGCACCTGGCAGAACGCCACCTATCAGAATTTCTCGCGCGAAACCTTCAAATGGAATTCGGGCAAGACGACCTCTCCCGAGGAGGAAGAAAAATACACATTTCTGCTTTACGAACAGGCTAAATATCTGCTCGATTCGATATACGCTATCGGAGGACGCAAACTCGCAGAGGATATATATTGCAACAACGCAAAGAAATTTTTGAGCGGCGTAGGCTGTGATATCTGAAAAATAAAAAAGGAGATAAAGAACAATGAAAAAAATGCCAAAGGCGGGTTTTCTGCCTCTTTATGTAAAAATATATGATGAAAGTACTCCCGAAATGAGAGTGGTGGTTGACAAATTCGTTGCCGACACTGCTAAAAAGCTGACCGATATGGGTATTGAGCTTGTTTGCGCACCCGTGTGCAGACTAAAAAACGAATTCGAGTCGGCGGTAGCCTCCTTTGAGTCGGCAGATGTGGATTTTATCATCACGCTCCACGCCGCTTACTCCCCCTCGCTTGAGTCATACGAGGCGCTCTGCTCCACCTCTCTGCCCATACTTATGCTGGATACTACATACAACTATGAATTCAAGCCCTACTCCTATGCCGAGGGTATGCTGTACAACCACGGAATACACGGGGTTATGGACCTTTGTAACCTGCTTCGCAGAAACCGCAGGCAGTATGAAATAATCGCGGGATTTTTCGGAGATGAGAACCCCGATTACGAGAGCCTCAAAAACAGAGTTATGAGCTTTGCGAAGGCTTGTCTTATCAAGCACACACTCTCTCGCTCCAAGATAGGACTTGTGGGTGAGCAGTTTGAGGGTATGGGAGATTTCAGAATATCCTTTGAGGAGCTTAAGGACACTCTCGGAATAGAGGTAGTAAAATATGATGTTGACAAAAACATTGAGCTTATCAATTCTGTGACCGATGAGGAAATAGAGGCTGAATATAAGCTTGACTGCGAAAGATTTGAGGTATTTGCCGACAGAGAGACATATAACTTCTCCACCCGAGCTTCCCTCGCGGTTCGCAAGTGGATAGAAAAAGAGGGACTTAACGGCTTCTCTATGAATTTCAAATCGGCTAAAAAAGGAACGGGATTCCCCACTATGCCCTTTGCCGAGGCGAGTCTCGCTATGAGCCGCGGCATCGGCTACGCAGGTGAGGGCGACGTACTTACAGCCGCATTCACAGCCGCTCTTATGAGTGTATTCGATGAGGTCTCCTTTACCGAGATATTCTGCCCCGACTGGAAGGACGGCTCACTTTTCTTGAGTCATATGGGAGAATATAACGTGGCGCTCTCAAGCCCCGAAAAGAAGCCTGTTATGGGCGTTAAGGATTTCGTCTTCGGAGATGCCGACAACCCGACTATAGTTCTCGCTCCCTTCAAGGCGGGACGTATGGTATTCATTAGTCTGAACCCTGTCGAGGACGGAGGCTTTGAGATATTCTCCGCCACGGGTGATATGCTCTACACGCCCCACGACAACCGGCAGAACACCGTTGTAAACGGTTGGTTCAAGCCCGATATGCCGCTGGAGAAATTCCTCGAGGAATACAGCTACGCGGGAGGTATGCACCACGCTGCTCTCATTTACGGCGGTGATACTGTCGTAGAGGTAATTGAAAATCTAAAAAAGCTGTTTTAAGCAGTAACCTCAAGGAGAACCTTTGCACAAAGGTTCTCCTTCTTTTTCCAAAAAGCGAAAAATTAATAAAAGGTATTGCTTTTTCTGATTATATGGTGTATAATAGAGAAAATATAGTTTGATTGGAGGTAGATAGCTCTCATGGACGGCGACAGTTGCGAAGACGATAACTGTAACAATAGCTTTATAATTTTGTATATATAGGGTATGCTCGGAAATGCGGAATGCGTTCGGGTATACCTTTTTGTGCTTAAAAAGCACTTGAAAATTTCTAAAAAATAATTAAAAGGAGCATTGAATTCATATTATGAATATCCCCTTATATATCGCCGTAATGGCGGTACTTCTTCTCTTCTCGGCTTACTTTTCGGCAACAGAGACAGCGTTTTCATCTTTGAGTAAAACAAGGCTTAAGGTCATGAGCGAGGAAAGCAAAAAAGCCGCTCTCGCCTATAAGATATCCGAGAATTACGACAAGCTTATCTCCACCGTGCTTATCGGTAACAACATAGTTAACATAGCTCTCGCGTCTTTGGTTACGGTACTCTTCGTTCACCTCATAGGCGAGGGTATCGGCGCTACTGTATCAACTGTAGTTATAACCGTTATTGTTCTTATCTTCGGCGAGGTAACCCCAAAGGGCATCGCGAAGAACAATCCCGAGGGCTTTGCGGTATTCTCCGCCCCGATAATAAATGTACTTATAGTCTTTTTCACACCTCTTTCATTCCTTTTCTCCAAGCTCAAAAACCTTATGTCAAAGTTGTTCAAGAGCAAAAAGAGCGCGGGAATGTCGCAGGAGGAGCTTCTCCTTATAGTTGACGAGGTTGAGCAGGAGGGCGTTATTGACGAGGACGAAAGTGAGCTTCTGCATAACGCTATCGAGTTCTCCGAGCTTTGCGCCGAGGACATTCTCACTCACAGAGTGGACCTTGAGGCGGTTTCTATAGACGCCGACAAGAAAGAGATAGCGCACGTTTTCTCCACAACAAAATTCTCAAGACTTCTTGTTTACGAGGATACTATCGACAAAATAGTCGGCGTTATACACCAAAAGGACTTCTATTCCGAAACGGCTATCACAAGACAGTCTATCAGGGATATTATGTCC